>CAIVJV010000231.1 GCA_903906325.1 uncultured Gemmatimonadota bacterium | reverse complement strand
TACTGATCTCCGCACTCATCAGGAGCGGGCCCCAGGGGGCGCGAACGGTGAGGGTCCCCGTGGCGGGGACCCCCCGGACGATGGTCGACTGCCCCGCCGGCGTGGTCCCCGGCGTGAGCACGAGGGCCCCGTCGAGGCGCTGGCCGTTCAGCCGTTCGACCTTCGAGACGTCATAGGCGAGGACGACGAGCGCGGTATCCCCACGACGGAAGAGGCCCTGCTGATGCTCGAGCATCAGCAGATGCTTCGCATACGGCGGATGGTAGCGCGCGATCACCGGCGGGAGTTGGACCGCCCAGTCGATGGAATCGGACGACGCGGGGCTCGTGAGGACGTTCGAGGGCGGGATGAGCCGATGGGCCGGCGTGGGCTCGGCGCCGATCACGCTGATCCGCATCGAGGGATCCATGGGCCCGGTGCCCCCACCCATCATCATCCCCGGCGGTGGACCGGGCTGGAGGCCCTCGGTGGCCCACTGCCGCGGCCAGCCGAAGCGGATCATGAGCTCGCGTTCCGCCTCGTCGAACTCCCGCCCATACGCGCTCATCGCGTCGCGCATGATCATCGCGTAGGTGAGTCGCGCGAAGTGTTCGGTGCGCGAGTCGTTGCCCGCGAGGCCGTACCGGGTCCGCGCGAACCACCAGACGCGCGACTCGAAGGCGTCGCGCTCGGGGGTGCCGCACTGCGTGCGGATGTAGACGCGGCGGGTGTCCTCGTCGAGATAGGGGGTGAGGTCGCGCCAGGTGCAGCGCTCGCGCGGACTCAGGCGCGTGAGGATCCGATCAAACGTCGCCTCGGCCTCGGCGTAGCGGCGCAGCTCGTGGAGCGCGAGGCCGCTCAGCGCGTCGCACCACCATCCGACGGTCTTGCAGCGCTGTGCGACCTCGAGTGCCTGCGCGGGCCGGCCGTCCTCGATGTGGTAGCGGACGCGCTGCCCACTGATCCAGTTGTCGCCGGGGTGAGCGTCGCCGAGGGAGTCGAGCCTCGTCAGGAGCGATTTGCGTGCCTCGGCGATCTTCTCGGGCTCCGGTGGCATCGACGCCGTGGTGTCGTACCAGTAGCACCAATTGAGGCCGACCGGTTCGGGGCAGGCGCGGCCGCGTGGGACCTTGCCGCGATAGCGTGGGAGATTGAGGCGGCGGAACCGTTCGAAGTCGGATTGCGCGGTCTGGGCGAGGGCGCGCGGATCCTCAGGGAGCTCGGCGAGGGCGGGGAGGGGGACGGTGCGGGGCTGTGCGGTCTCGGCGGCGCCGGTCTGGGCCGGCGCGGGAGCGGGGGTCTGCGCCGCGACGGACGCCGGCCCTCCGAGGGCGCGCAGGGCGATCGGCACGGCGATCGGGAGGCCACGAAGCAAGCGCCGAAGTCGTTTCACGACTGAATGATACACCGAATCAGGCGGCTGGCTCCTGGCCACCTTGCACCTGTCGATTTATTGCGTATTGACAACACGCAATCTTGCGAATATTGTGTTTACACAATGATTCATTTTTTCAGGAGAAGCTTTCTATGAGTCCCTCCCCCAACACAGTCGCGCCCTCCACGCGTGCGGAACGTCGACGCGGACCGCTCGCCGCGGCGTTCGACCATCCGTCGATGACCCGCTATCAGAACGCGGGGGCACGCCGTCGACTGATCGGGATCCACATCGCGCTCACGCTGATCCTCACCACCATCCCACAGCTCCTCTACCTCTGGCACCGGCAGGATGCGGCGATGCCGCTCTGGGCCTTCGCCGTCGCGGCGGTCCTCCTCTTCATCCCCTGGATGTTCGTGACGGGGATGGTCAATGGGAGCGTCTATGGGATCTTCGATCTGAAGGATGCGCAGCTCGATGAGGTCGAGCGTCAACACCGCGATGCGGCGTATCGCACGGCGTATCGAGTGATGTTCCCGTTCACGATGGTAGGGATCGGAATGGTCGCCGGTTTGGTCGAGAGTGGTCGACTGGCGCTGGCATTCTGGTGCGGGGCGATCCTGTTCGCCCTCGTCCTGGCGCTCCCGCAGTACATCGCCGCCTGGCGATTCGCGGCGCACGACACGGTCGACAGCACGACGATGGGCGACGATGCCTAAGCCCGCCAATGCGGTCCACAACCGGATCGCCCTCTTCCGCACCGAACGTGGGCTCACGCGGAAGGTGCTCGCCGAGTTGGTGGATGTGAATCCGCAGACGATCGGGTTCCTCGAGCGCGGTGACTACGGCCCGAGCGTGGAGCTCGCCCTCAAGTTGGCGCGCGTCTTCGGGGTCCCCGTCGATGCGCTCTTCTCGCTCGAGCCATTTCCTGCGCTGGCGAACCAGCTCAGCGCGCCCCCCTCATCGGAGTCCCCCTGATGCTACGGAAGCAGACGACCATCTCCACCCGATATGCCCTCGCACTCTCTCCCACGACCGCTCGCGTCCTCTCGGTGGTGAGTATCGGGTCGCTCTGGGGGTGGTTCCTCTTGAAGTTCTTCTTGGTGGATGACGCGGTTGGTCTGGCGAACGTCGTGGGGGCGCTGGCCCTCCTCGGTGTCGGCGCGAGCATGATCCTCCTGGCCACGCAGTACCTCAATCAGGCGTATGGGAAGGATCATGAGATCGATGAGCGGGAGCGCGCCGTGCGGGATCGGGCGCACCGCATCGCGCTCAACTATGTGCTGTGGGTCTTCGTGCTGACCTATGTCGTCCTCGAGGTGGCCTCACGCGCCCCGGCGCCGACGGCGACGGGGTTGGCACTCAACTTCCCCGCGGTCATCTCGAAGGGGATGTTGGAGAACTTCCTCGTGGTGCTCTTCTTCACCACCTTCAGCCTCCCGCCCGCGATCCTCGCCTGGTGGGACCGGGGTGACGCTGACACCGAGTGACCGCAGGTCCACCCCAGGATGCGGCGCGGCGAAACCGCGGAACCGCCGCCCTCGTACGGGTTATGCTGACTCGATGCATCTCCACCACTCCTCACGTGACCGCCGCCCAGTGACTCGATTCCCCTCCGTGCTTCAACGCCTCTCGTTCGGTCTTCTCCTCGCCGCCGCACCGGTGGGCGCCCAGTTCGCCACCACGCCGCACGCCGAATGGCAGACCATCACGACGCCGCACTTCCGGATATACCATCCAGCGGAGCTCGGCGCGTGGGCGCGCGATGTCGCCGGGCGTATGGAGGGGATCCGCACCGCGGTCGGGGCGATGGTGGGGTACACCCCGCCACAGGTGATCGAGATCATCGTCGAGGATCCGGTCAATCAGACCAACGGGTCGGCGATCCCCCTGCAGCGGGGTCCCTCGATCCGCCTCTGGCCGATCCCCCCGGAGCCAGGCCAGCTCGGCCACTACACGGGGTGGGGGGAGCTCGTCGCCATCCACGAGTACGCGCATCTCGCGCATCTCCTGCGCCCAGGGCGCGCCCCCAAGCAGCAGATCGGCGACCGCCTCTCGCCGGTCTCAGTGGGCCCGATCGTCACCAAGGCGCCGGCCTGGATCTTCGAAGGGTACGCGACGGTGATCGAGGGCCGCCTCACTGGGTCGGGGCGTCCGAATGGTGTGTTCCGTCCGGCGATCCTCCGACAGCTGGCGCTCGAGGGGGCCCTCCCGCGCTACGACCAACTCGATGATACCGAGCCCTTCCTCGGCGGGGCGATGCGGTACCTCGTCGGCTCCGCCTTCTTGGAATGGCTCGCCGACCGCGATGGGTGGGCAACGCATGAACAGCTCTGGCGCCGTCTCACGGCGCGAAAGGAGCGCTCGTTCGAGGAGGCATTCGAGGGGGTGTATGGCGAGAAGCCCGACCGACTCTACGGCCGCTTCGTCGCCGAGGTGACGGCGAAGGCGGTGGCGGCTGAGCGGGTGATGGCGGCGGCGGGAGAGGTGAAGGGGACCTATTTCCAACAGCTCGATTGGTTCACGAGCGGGGCCTCGGTCTCGCCTGACGGGAAGATGGTCGCGGTGCAGCGGAGCGCGCCGGGGAAGCCCATACCGGTGGTGATCCTCGGCATGGAGCCCAAGGCGGAGACGGAGAAGGCCAAGAAGGCCCGAGAGGCGGCGGAGAAGCGCGACCCACAGGACGTGCTGGCGAAGCGGATCTTCCCGGCGCCGCGCGATACGATCGCCACCCTTGCTCCGATGCAAGGGACCGGATGGGATGACCCGCGCTTCTTCTCGGATGGTCGACGGCTGCTCCTCCTGCGCAACGAGACCTTCGAGGATGGGACGAGCGCGCGCGACCTCTGGATATGGGACCGGGAGACCAAGGGGGTGCGTCGGGTGACGCACCACGCGGCGGTCCGAACGGCGGATCCCTTCCCGGACGGTGGTCTGGCGGCGGCGATCCGGTGCCGTGGTGGCATCTGTGATGTCGTCACGGTCGAGTTGGATCGCGGGGATGCAGGGGAGCTCAAGACCCTTGCCACTGGGAGCTTCGAGGCGAACTTCGCCGGGGTGCGCGTCTCCCCCGATGGGAAGTCGATCGCGACGGCGCGGCAGCAGGACGGACGCTGGCAGATCGTGACGGTCGATGCGAGCTCGGGCGCGGTGCGCGTGGTCTCGCCGGCGGATGGGGTGAGCCGCTACGAACCCACGTGGACCCCGGATGGTGCGGCGCTGATCGTCGTCTCCGAGGCGGCGGGGACGCCGCAGTTGGAGCGCCTCGCGCTCGACGGGTCGACGCAGCCGGTGACGCGCTTCGCGGGGCTCACGAGCCTGCCCGAGGTGAGTCGTGACGGGCGGGTCTGGTTCCTCGCGCTGCATGCGCGCGGCTTCGACCTGCGGACGGTGGCGCTGGATAGCGCCGCCCGAGGCGCGACGGTGGTGCTCGCCGATTCGCTCGCGCCCATGGCGCCGCGGCAACGGACCGCGGATGCGCGGTCCTTCCCGACGTCGGCGGTCACATCCAAGCCCTATGGTATCGGGCGACTCGGGGCGACCTGGCTCCCGAATGTGAACATCTCCGCCGAGGGGCAGGATCAGGGAGGCGCGCTGACGCTCGCTGACGCGGTGGGGCGGTTCGGCGCGGTGCTGCAGGGGGGGTACGGGCAGCCCGCGGTCTGGCGTGGGGGAAGCCTGGCGCTCACCTGGCGCGGTGTACGGCCGAGCGTGACCGTGGCGGGCTTCTCCACGCGGCACCTGCCGTCACAGCAGAAGATCGAACCCGCATCAAGCGGGGCATTCGATGCGGAATATGCGGGGGCCTCGGTGGTGGCGGAGCGGACGGTGCAGGGGACCGCGGGCGCGCTGACGCTGCGCGCCGGGCTCTCGGCGGGCCGCGTGACGCCACTCGCCCTGCTGCCCTCCCCGTGCATCGAATGTCTCGCCATCTGGGCGCCGACCGAGACGAGTCCGCGGCAGATGGTCGCGGCCCAGCTGAGCGGATCACGCGGCTACACGCCGCAAGGGAAGGCACGGATCACTCCGTCGTTCGCAGTAGACGCCGCCGCCGGACGCTCGTTTGACGCCTCGTGGATCCGCGGGCAGGTCCAGGGGGGGCTCTCGATCGCGGGGTGGGCGGGGACCGGGCTCGACCTGCAGGCGATGCTCGGGACGCTGAGTGGGGGCGCGCCCAGCTACGAGCACTTCGCGCTCGGCGGGGCGGAGTCGCCCTACGTGGATCCGCTCTTGCTCCAGGGGCGGTGGGCGGCGCCGGGCCAGGCATTCGGTGCGCTCACGGGAACCCAGGCCTTCCGCGCGCGTGCGGCACTGACGGGGCCGGTCGCTCCCTTCGTCCAAGTGGACCGCGTGGGTTCGGGCGGGCCCGGTGAGGTTCGCCGGTTGATCGGGTTCGAGAGCGCCCTGAGCACGCCCGCACTCCCGGCGGTGCGCTTCCCGGGGCTCCGGTCGAAGTTCGGGGTAGCCATGCCGCTCGATGGGCCAACCGCCCGTCGGGCGGTGTTCTACACCACGCTCGTGCTCACGCCCTGAGCCGAGGCGAGATTTCCGGGATGACCGCCACCCCTGCCATCGTCTTCGAGCCGCTCCATCCCGGTGTGGTCCCCCCGCACCGGGCCACCGCACAGAGTGCGGGGCATGACCTCGTGCTCTGCCTCTCGGCACCCACGGTGCGGGTCTTCCGGGACGGGGCCGTGGAGCAGCGCGCCGTCGAGCTCCACGGCGACGAGCGCCGCCTCACCCTCGCGCCCCGTGAGAAGGCGCTCCTCCCGCTGGGCTTCAAAGCACGCCTCCCTGAGGGCTACGAGGCGCAGGTGCGCCCGCGCTCGGGGACGAGCCTCAAGACCGATCTCGTGATCGTGAACAGCCCCGGCACCATCGACGCCGATTATCCCGACGAATGGTGCGTCCCCGCCGGCAATGGCGGGACCGCGCCGCTCGTGCTCACGCATGGCGAGCGCATCGCACAGATGGTGCTCGCCCGCTTCGAGACCCTCCCCTTCACCATGGGGAGCGTCACCCAAAGCACCACGCGTGCCGGTGGATTCGGTTCTACCGGTCGCTGATCATCGCTCGACCCGTCACACCCCTTCCCGAGGATCCCCGATGTCGCTGTCTTGCTGGTTCCCCCGCGCCGCCCTCGCCGGCGGCCTCGCGCTCGTGGCGCGCCTGGCGCAGGCCCAGGCCCCCGCGACCGTCGCGATCGAGTCGTACTCCCTCCCCAACGGCCTCCGCGTCCACCTCGTCGAGGACCACTCGGCGCAGGTCGTCGCGGTCAACGTCTGGTATGACGTCGGCTCGCGGAACGAGCGTGAGGGGCGCACCGGGTTCGCGCATCTCTTCGAGCACATGATGTTCCAGGGCTCGGCGAACGTGAAGAAGGCCGAGCACTTCCAACTCGT
>CAIVJV010000230.1 GCA_903906325.1 uncultured Gemmatimonadota bacterium | reverse complement strand
GTCTACATCATCACCTTCGTGTTCTGGGTCGGTATCGGCCACGCGGGGACGCTGATCTCCGCGATCCTCTACCTCTTTCGCGCCGGGTTCCGCACCACGATCTATCGCGCGGCCGAGGCGATGACGGTCTTCGCCGTCATGACGGCGGGGCTCTTCCCGATCATCCACATCGGGCGGCCGTGGAAGTTCTTCTGGCTGATCCCGTATCCCAACTGGCGCCTCATCTGGCCGAACTTCAAGTCGCCGCTGGTGTGGGACGTCTTCGCGATCACCACCTACCTGACGATCTCGACGACCTTCCTCTTCGTCGGCCTCATCCCGGACATCGCGGTGCTCCGGGACCGCGAGACCAATCCGATCCGTCGCAAGATCCTCGGGTTCCTCAGCTTCGGGTGGCGCAACACCGAGCGGGAGTGGCGCCACTTCGCCCGCGCCTATCTCTTCCTCGCGGCCTTCTCGACGCCGCTCGTGCTCTCGGTGCACTCCGTCGTGTCGTTCGACTTCGCGATGGGCATCGTCCCCGGGTGGCACACGACGATCTTCCCGCCCTACTTCGTCGCCGGCGCGATCTTCTCCGGCTTCGCGATGGTCTGGACGATCATCATCCCGATGCGCCGCTGGTTCGGGCTCCGGCACTATGTGACGCTCAACCACCTCGACGCCTCGGCGAAGATGGTGCTCTTCACGTCGCTCGTCGTCGGGCTCGCGTACCTCATCGAGTTCTTCATCGCCTGGTACGGCGGGGTCAAGTATGAGCAGGACTACTTCTGGAATCGGGTCTTCGGCCAGTGGTGGTGGGCCGCCTGGATCATGCTCACCTGCAACATGATCCTCCCGCTCTCCCTCTTCTCGCAGAAGCTGCGGCGCAACCCGACCTGGCTCTGGATCCTCTCGATCTTCATCAACATCGGGATGTGGTTCGAGCGCTTCGTGATCGTCGTCCCCTCGCTCTCCCATGACGTGGAGCCGTGGCAGTGGTCGACGTACATGCCGACCTGGGTCGACTACGCCCTGTTGATCGGGTCCTTCGGCTGGTTCTTCATGTGGTTCCTGCTCTTCGTGAAGCAGCTGCCGGTGATGGCGCTGGCGGAGATCAAGGAGATCATCCCGCCGAAGATGAAGCACACCCATTCGCACGGGGGGCACTGAGATGCGTGGCATGTTGGGGGTCTTCTCGGAGCTCGATAGCACGGTGGAGGCGATCGAGGAGCTCAAGCAGCGGAAGGTCGGGGACCTCACGGTCTTCTCGCCGACGCCGCGCCACGAGCTTGAGCACGCCGTGCACCCGCCGATGAGCGGGGTGCGCAAGTTCACGCTGATCGGCGCGCTGAGTGGCGTCTGCTTCGGCTTCTGGATCGCGATCTGGGGCTCGAACTACTGGCCCCTCGTCGTCGGGGGGAAGGCGATCTCGACCTGGATGCCGTATGTGGTGTTCGGGTTCGAGGTGATGGTCATGGTCGGGGCCCTCTCGACCGTGTTCGGGATGTTCTATCTCGCGGGGATCCCGCGCCTGACCATGACGGTCGGGTACGACCCCCGCTTCAGCCACGGCAGCTACGGGATCTTCTGTGAATGCGCTCCCGAGCAGCTGGTCGAGGCCGAGTCGATCCTGCGCCGTCATGGTGCGGTGGAGGTGCGCGGTGAGAAGTGATCGGAGGCAGGTCTCGCGTCAGGCCATCGTGGCGCTGCTGGCGCTCGGTCTGACGGCGTGCTCGCAGGAGGAGTGGCTGACCGACATGAAGCAGCAGCCCTCCGTCGGCACTTGGCAGATGTTCACCCTCACGGATACCGCGGCCGGGGAGAAGACCCCGTTCCGCGGCAATCCGTCGGGCTCGGTCCCGACCACGGGGACGGTCCTCGCGGGGTGGCAGGTCTCGTACCAGCCCCTCCCGCAGGTGATCGACTCGATGTCGGGGCTCGTGAATCCCGTGGCCGCCGATGCGCGGTCGCTCGAGAACGGGCACAAGCTGTACCAGATCAACTGCGCCGTCTGTCATGGTGACCTCGGCGACGGGAAGGGCGGGCTGGCTCAGCTCAATCCCGCCTACGCCTTCGCACCGAGCCTGATGACCGAGTCGGCTCGCGGGCGCACCGACGGCTACCTCTTCGGCATGCTGCGTAACGGCCGCGGGTTGATGCCCTCGGCGAACCGCATCCCCGAGGCGATGCGCTGGGACGTGATCAACTACGTGCGCGGCCTGCAGGGCCGGTACGCGGTCGCCACCGGCCCGGTGGGATTCCCCGGGCAGACGGGCAAGGCCCTGCCGGGGTACTCGGTGGTCGGGCCGACGGTGCCTGCGGCGTACGTGAAGCCGAGCGTCGAGGGGATCGTCGAGAAGAAGAAGGGCGAGGGTGAGTCGCATGGGGCGGCCGCTGGCAAGGCGGACGCCGGCCACAACGGAGGTCACGAATGAGCGGCCAGCACCACTACGCCCCGCCGCGCGATCAGCTCGTCGGGGTGCTCAAGACCAAGGAGATGCCGGCGGGGCTCAAGAAGGCCGCGCTCGGACTCGCGGTGTTCGGCCTCGGGCTCTTCGCCGTCGGGGCCGCGACCGGAGAGGCCCGCGCCTGGCAGGCCTTCCTGGTCAATTGGCTCTTCTTCACCACGATCGCCTCGGCGGGCGTGATGTTCGTCGCCGTGCAGCGGATCGTGACCGCGCGCTGGTCGCGCGGGATCATCCGCTTCCTCGAGGGGTTCGTCGCCTTCCTGCCGTTCGCGGCGATCGGCTTGCTCATCATCGTGTTCGGTGGCAAGAGCCATCTCTATCCCTGGTGGGACCTCGTCGGGACCGGGGAGCTGATCCCGGAGAAGGAGCTCTACTTCGGGCGCACCTTCTTCTACGCCCGGTCGCTCATCGCCTTCGGGCTCCTGCTCCTCCTGCAGGTCTGGTACATCTGGACCTCGGTGCGCCTCGATGTGGGGGTGACGCCGGAGTTCGGGGCGAAGTGGGCGGCAGGGCTCCGTGCGAGGATGCGCGCCGGCTTCGGGGAGGAGCGCCGTGAGCTCCACTCGACGCATTCGTTGCAGGGCAAGCTCGCCGTGGCGATGGCGCTGGTCTTCGGGTTCGGGTGGTGCGTCCTCGCGTGGGACCACTCGATGTCGCTCGACTACCACTTCTTCAGCACGATGTACGGCTGGCAGGTCTTCATGGGAGGGTGGCTCGTCTCCCTGATGGTGCTCAGCGTGCTCCTGCGCTGGTGGAAGGGGCAGTTCCCGGAGCTCCCGGAGCTCATCACCGAGAAGCACTATCACGATGTCGGGAAGCTCGGGTTCGCCTTCACCGCGTTCTGGGGCTACCTGACCTTCTCGCAGTTCATCATCATCTGGTACGGCAACCTCGCGGAGGAGACGCACTTCTTCACGCTGCGGCTCACCGGGGCGTGGACCACGACCACGATGCTCGCGGCGATCCTCACCTTCCTCGTGCCGTTCTTCGGGTTGCTCTCGGTGAAGGCCAAGACCTACTCGCCGACGATGATCCTCTTCGCGACCTGCTCGTTCCTCGGGCTCTGGTTCGCGCGCTACACGGAGATCTACCCCTCGATCTACGGCACCCGCGTGGCGCACGCCCCGCTCGGGCTCTGGGAGGTCGGGATCTTCGCGGGCTTCCTCGGCCTCT
>CAIVJV010000229.1 GCA_903906325.1 uncultured Gemmatimonadota bacterium | reverse complement strand
CCGATGCGGACGGGGACGGTATCCCGGATACCGCTGACACCTGCGCGAACACCCCGGCTGGTACGGCGGTCGACGTGAAGGGGTGCCCGGCGATCTTCTCCGGCGCGAAGAGCCTCGTCCTCAAGGGCGTCGCCTTCGCCTCGGGGGCCTCGACCCTGCTCCCGGCCTCGCGCCCGGCGCTCGACGAGGTCGCGAAGACCCTGCTCGACAACCCGTCGGTGAAGGTGGAGATCGGTGGTCACACCGATCGCACCGGCGCTGAGCCGGGGAACGCCCGGATCTCGCTGGCGCGTGCGAACGCGGTGCGCGCCTACCTCGTGTCGAAGGGCGTGCCGGCGGATCGCATGACCACCAAGGGGTACGGCAGCTCGAAGCCGATCGCTCCGAACAACACCGCGGCTGGCCGCGCGACGAACCGTCGCGTCGAGCTGACCCCGGTGCAGTAAGCCGTGAACGACTCAACTCACACTCGATTTCGGAGCTTGTATCCCATGATTCGTTCTCTTACGCAGCAGATCGTCCGGCTCGCGATCATCGCGACCCTGACGGGTGCGGTCGCCGAGGCCCAGGGTGGCGCCGGCTCCGACTTCACCGGTCCGGGCGGCGGTGGTGGTGGGGCGGGCGGGGCGATCGCCCCGATCGGGGTGCCCATTGGACCGCCGGTCGGACCGATTGCTCCGACAGGTGCAGCGGCCATCTCCGGTGCGGCGTCCACGTTCGGGGGTGCTGGGTCGGGCGGGGTCTCCGTCTCGAACCCGGCGGGTGGGACCGTGACGGTCCCGGCGGCGACGGCCCGTGCCATCGGTGCGGTGCTGAGCGGCGGTGGCGCCCCGGCGGCCCAGGCCCTTCAGAACGTGCTCGTTGCGGATGGAGTGCCATCGGGTGCCGCAGGCGCTCTCGCGAATGCGTTGGCTGCCCTCGGTTCCAACCCGAGCCGTGCGAACCTGGTCGCGGCCATCGAGGCCTTCAACGCCGCCATCGATGCGGGGCCGAGCACGCCGTCCCCGGCGATGCTCGCCATCCGCTTCGCGATCGCATCCGCGTCTCGCTGATCGCGGCAGACGAAATGAGAGCGGGGGCCCGGTTCGCCGGGCCCCCGCTCTCGTTTCGTCCATTCGGCGCTTTGCTCCTCACCGGTGGCCGCCGACCCTCAGCGGCTCCGCTGGACCCCGACGCTGAGCGCCAATACGGTCCCGCCCACGCCCGACGTCACTCGGCCTAACACACGCGCCTCGGCGACCCAGCGGAGCGATGGGTCTGGCATCTGGCCTCGGACCCCGAGCCCCGCCCCCCAGCCGATCTGTGAGGTCTCGCCCTCGCCGCATGGGACCCGACCATTGGGGTCGTCGAAGCTGTCGACCCCGCACGCCGCGCGGAACGATGCGACGGGGCCGCCCAGCGCGTAGAGGCTCGCACCGGCCAGCGCGAACGGGACACGCGCGTGCAGCCCCACCTCGAACCCGTTCTCGTTGACGCGGTACCGCTCCGTGGGATCCTGGCGCTGGTACGCCATCTGGTTGTAGCCGAACTCGCCGCGGACCCCCCAGCGTGCGGAGATGGTGCGGTCATAGAAGCCACGGAGCTCGACCCCGGTGCGGGCCCCATTGCGCTCAGAGCCCCCGTTCGAGGCGCTCCGGAACCCCGCGGCGCCCCCGAGTTGGGCCTCAGCCGGGGAGGCGAGTGCGAGGAGTACGACGAGGGAGAAGGCGGTCTCTTTCTTCATCGGTCCATCGGTGGAGGGTGATCGCGACCCCGATCGGCGGGACGCGCTGAACGGTCAGTCGCGGTGTGCGAGGATCTCGGCGGGCGTCACCGTTGCCGCTCCCGCCTTGCCGACCTGGATGCCGGCGGCGTCGTTCGCGATGATGGCCGCTTCGACCGGTGAGGCCCCGACCGCGAGCATCGTGGCCAGGTAGGCGGTGACGGTGTCTCCGGCCCCGACGACGTCGAAGACCTCACGCGCGGTCGTGGGGATGCGGTGGATCGTCCCATCGGGATCGATCAGGGCCATCCCGCGTTCGCTCAGCGTCAGCAGGAGCCGCTCGGCCCCGAGCCGGTGCAAGACGGCGGGCAAGGCCTCCGGATGCTCGAGATCCACCGCCGCGCCGAGGGCGGCCTCGAGCTCCCGGCGGTTCGGCTTGAAGACCGTCGCCCCGCGATAGGCGAAGAAGTTCCGGTACTTGGGATCCACGATGATGGGGAGGCGTTTGGCCTGCGCCGCGGTGATCGCACGCCGGATCACGGCCTCGGTGAGGACCCCCTTGTTGTAGTCCTCGAGGATCAGCGCGTCGGCGTCGGCGACCGCGCGGTCGACGGCGAGGAGGAGCGCCTCCACCTCGCGCCCAGTGAGGTCGGTGTCGACCTCCTCATCGACCCGCACCACCTGCTGGCCCCGCGCGACGACGCGGGTCTTCGTCGTGGTGGGGCGGTCGATGGTCACGAGTCCCCGAGGATCGGCACCGAGCGCGGTGACCATGGCGCGCACGCGCTCGCCGGAGCGATCGGCGCCCACGGCGGCGACGAGCTCGAGCTGCGCGCCGACCGCCGCGACGTTCTGGGCGACGTTCGCGGCGCCGCCGAGGGCCTCCATCCGCTCGCGGACCCGCACGACGGGGACGGGGGCCTCGGGGGAGATGCGGTCGACATCGCCGCGGAGATAGACGTCGAGCATCGCATCGCCGATGATGGCGATACGGCGACCGTGGGCCGAGGGGGCGGCGAGGAGGGTCTCGAGGCGCTGGCGGGTCAGAGCGGACGTCGTCATGGTCCCTGAAAGATGGCCTCGGACCGACCACCTCGCGACGGTCGCCCCGCCTGCCACGGATCGCCTAGCTTTCACCCATGACGCGTCTCCAGCCCCCCGCTGCCGTCCGTGAGATCTGCCGCACCTTGGAAGGGGCGGGGTTCGAGGCGTGGTGCGTGGGTGGGGCGGTCCGGGACGCTTTGCTCGGCATCGAGACCCTCGATTGGGACATCGCGACCTCTGCGCGCCCGGAGCAGGTGCAGCGGCTCTTCCGCCGCACCGTTCCCGTGGGGATCCAGTTCGGGACGGTCGGGGTGTTGGATCGTGCGGGGGTCCTGCACGAGGTGACGACCTTTCGGCACGATGTGGAGACCGATGGGCGCCACGCGGTGGTACGCTTCGGGGCGTCACTCGACGAGGATCTGGCGCGGCGCGACTTCACGATCAACGCCATCGCGGTCCATGCGGAGACCCTCGCGGTGCGTGATCCCTTCGACGGACGCGGGGATCTGGCCCGGCAGGTGGTCCGATGCGTGGGCATCGCGGCGACGCGGATGGAGGAGGACCGGCTGCGCGCGCTGCGGGCGATCCGCTTCGCGGGGCGATTCGGGTTCGCGATCGAGCCTGCGACCTGGGAAGCGATCCGCGCCAGTGCGCCCCATCTCTCGCGGCTCTCGATGGAGCGCGTGAAACAGGAACTCGACAAGATCCTGGAGCAGGTGGACCAGCCGTCCACGAGCCTGGAGCGGTATCGAGAGGCAGGGATCCTGACGGCGCTCGTCCCCGCGCTCGCCGAGGCACCCACCGTTCGGTTTCGGACGATCGATTTCCTGGCGCGTCCCGGTCGCCTCCGGCGGCCGGCGCGTCGCGCGCTGCGAATGGCGGCGCTCTTCGCGGAGCCGGGAGCGGCCGTCCCGGTGGCGTCGGACCGGACGCTCAAGGCGCTCCGGTGCAGCAACGAGGAGATCGCGCTGGCCCGTGTGGTGATGGAGGCCCTGGGCGCCGTTCCGTCGATCCTCGCGATGTCGGAACGGTTCCATGCGGGTGCGGCGCTTCGGCGCTTCGTCGCGACGATCGGCCGGCTCCAGGTGCCGCTCGTGGCGCGCGTCCTCTGGGCACGTGCGGCAGCAGAGCTGGAGGCGGCGGGGGCGGACGTGGCGCGCGTCCGCGCGGCGCGGCGGGCGGGGGTGCACCTCTATCGTCGCGCGATGCGGAGCGCCTGGCACGACCCGATCACCGTGGGGGATCTGGCGGTGGACGGTGACGATCTCCGCGGGATCGGCATCCCTGCCGGTCCGGCCATCGGGGCGACGCTCAAGCGGCTCCTCGAGGTGGTGTTGGACGATCCCACGCGCAACACGCGCGAGGGGCTCCTCGCCGTGGCGACCGACGACGTCGGGGAGCGGGGATGACGACCCTGGTGATCGATGCCCGAGCCCCCTTCGGTTCCGGGCTCGGGCGTCACCTCCGCGAGATGTCGGCTGCGCTCGCGCGCACGGGACGCTTCGAGGAGATCGTCCTCGTGGGGCCGGCACTGGCGCTCGCGCCGGTCCGCGAGTCGATGGCGGGGCGCACGCGCGTCATCCCGTGCACGTGGGGGCGCTACGATCCGCGGATCCCGCTCACCTGGGGCCGGCTCGCGGCCCAGGTCGGCAGACCGCACCGCACCTGGTTCCCCAATTGGGATGGGGCGTGGCGTCTTGGGCCCCTCGCCGGTGCGGCGCCCGTCACCACGCTCCACGATCTCATCCAGCTCGAGGGGACGACGCCGCGCGAGCGGCTCCGTGCCACGATCGCGGCCCCCTGGATGCATCGGATGCTCGCCGCGAGTCGTGCGGTGGTCACGGTGAGCGATACCTCGCGCGCGCGGATCGCCGAGCGGTTCCCCGAACAGGCGCGGAAGGTGGTGGTGATCCCCAATGGGGTCGCCTCGGTGTTCTTCACGCCTCACGCCGCGGGGACGCCTCACAGCGTGCGCCATGACGAACCCCTTCGCGCGCTCGGGATCACGGGACCGTATCTGCTGACGGTGGCGAACAAGAAGCCGCACAAGAACCTCGAGATGGCGATCCGGACCTTCGCTCGGCTCGCACCCACCGATGCGGCGTTGCAGCTCGTGATGGTCGGGGAGCGCTTCGCGCATCTGACGCGGCTCCTGCGACTCGCGTGCGACCTTGGGGTGCGGGATCGCGTCGTCGAGCTCGAGACGCTGCCCGATGCACGACTCGCGGCGCTCTATGCGCAGGCGGAGGCGTTCCTCTTCCCCTCACGGCAGGAGGGATTCGGGATGGTGGCCCTGGAAGCGATGGCGGCGGGGACGCCGGTGGTCGCCGTGGACCGGGCACCGATCCCCGAGATCGTCGGTGAGGCGGCGGTCCTGGTGCCGATGGATGATGACGCGGCGATGGCGGCGGCGGTGACGCGCCTGCGTGATGCAGGGGCATGGCGTGCGGACCGCATCGCGGCGGGCCGAGCGCGGGTGGCGCGCTTCACCTGGGATCGTGCCGCCGAGGCGCTCGCCACGGTGCTCTGTGAGGGGGTGCCGGCGCGGTGATCCCCGTGGTGCCCAAGGACGGCGAGTCCCACTAGCATTCGTGGCATGATCCCCCTGCATCTCGATATCGAAGTCACGCGCGGTGAGGTCGTCGAATCCCAGCATCGCGTCCACGCCGCGGTCATCCTGCGTGAGGGCACCCCGGTGGCCAGCGCCCGCGATCCGCAGCTGGTCTCGATGTGGCGCTCCTGCGCCAAGTTCTTCCAGGTGATGCCCCTGCTCGCGAGTGGGGGATTCGATACGCTGGGCTGGGGGAGTGAGGAGCTGGCCCTGAGCTGTGCCTCGCACGGCGGGGAGCCGGAGCATCTGGTCGTGGTCGCCCGCATGCTCGCCTCCTTGGGCCTCGAGGAGGGCGACCTCGCCTGTGGTCCGCATGAGCCGCTCTCCACGCGCGGGACGAAGCTCTGGCGCGACGGCGGGAAGCCGCTGACGCGCCTGCACAACAACTGTTCTGGCAAGCACGCCTCGATGCTCGCCCGCGCGAAGACCGCGGGATGGGCGATCCGCGGTTACGAGCATGTCGATCATCCGGTGCAGCGGGCCTGCCTTGGCGAGGTCTCCGCGTGGACCGGGGTCCCGCTCGACGACATGCCGGTGGGGGTCGATGGGTGCGGGGTGCCGGTGATGGCGCTCTCGCTCGAGCGGATGGCGTTGGCGTATGCCCGCTTCGCGACGGCGATCGCGGCGGGGGAGACGATCCCCGCCCGCGTCGCGGCGGCGGTGCGGGCGCATCCGCATCTGCTGGGGGGCACCGAACGCTTCGATACCGTCCTGCTCGAAGAGACGCAGGGCGCGGTGATCGCGAAGGTGGGCGCGGAGGGCGTGCATTCGGTCGCGGTGCCGGACCGCGGACTCGGGCTCGCGCTCAAGGTCGAGGATGGGGCCCTGCGCGCGCAGCAGGCGGCGGTCCTCGCCGCGCTGCAACAGCTGGAGATCCTCCCGCTGGAGTTGCCGGCGCGCCTCGCGGAGTTCGCGCATCGCCCGATCCGGAACACGCGTGGCGAGATCGTCGGGGAGATCCGTCCGGTGCAGGGGGCGACGACGCGGTCCCACGCGCGCTGAATCGATCCGCGCGCGGGTCGGGTTTCGACTAGCTTCCCTCCGTGTTCATCGATCTCGTGACGGTCCGCGTGACCGCCGGTACCGGCGGCTCCGGGTGCACCTCGTTCCGGCGGGAGAAGTTCGCGCCGATGGGAGGACCCGATGGCGGGGATGGGGGCAAGGGCGGCGATGTCCGCATCCGAGGCGATGCGAACCTCTCGACCCTCCTCGACTTCACCTACCGCGACGCCTGGGAGGCGGAGCGCGGCGAACATGGGATGGGGTCGAACAAGACCGGGCGGTCGGGCGAGGACGTGGTCCTGCCGGTGCCACCGGGCACGGTGATCCGCGATAAGGAGACCGGTGAGCGGGTCGGGGAGATCCTCGAGCACGGCGACGAGCTCGTGGTCGCCAAGGGAGGACGCGGGGGGAAGGGGAATGCCTTCTTCGTCACCGCCACCCACCAGGCGCCCCGGGAATGGCAGCCCGGTGAGGAAGGCGAGGTGCGCACCCTCGAGCTCGAACTCAAGCTCATCGCGGACGTGGGGCTCGTCGGGCAGCCGAATGCGGGGAAGTCGACGCTCCTCTCGGTGATCTCCGCCGCGCGCCCCAAGATCGCCGACTACCCCTTCACGACGCTGAAGCCGAATCTCGGGGTGGTCCAGCTGAGCGATTCGCGGACCTTCGTGGTGGCCGACATCCCAGGGATCATCGAGGGGGCGCACGAGGGGAAGGGGCTCGGCCTCCAATTCCTGCGCCATATCGAGCGGACCCGGATCCTGGCCTTCCTGATCCCGATCGACGCCATGGACTGGCAGGCGGAGTACGACCAGCTGCGGCGCGAGGTGGAGCAGTACTCCCCCGAGCTGGCAGCCAAGCCCCACTGCGTGGTCTTCTCCAAGTGTGACCTCATGGGCGAGCTCTACGTACCGGCGATCGAGGCCCCCGGGGCCTTCGGGATGTGGGCGATCTCCGCGCCCGGACGGCTCGGGCTCGACGAGCTCAAGGCCGCCTGGTGGAGCAAGCTCCTCGAACTTCGGAAGTCGGGCGCGGCGTGAGATCCCCCGGTGAGGCCCCCTCCCGCGAGCCGACCTGGATCGGCGCGGAGGGCCTCCCTGACTCGCTACGCGATCTTTCGAACCCGCCGGCGGGCTTGTGGTGTGTGGGGGACCCTGGCCTGCTGGCGGGCTCTCCTGACCGTCTGGTCGCGATCGTCGGGACCCGGGAGCCGACCCCCTATGGCCTACGGATCGCGACCCGCCTGGCGGCGGCCAGCGCCCGGGCGGGGCTGGTGGTGGTCAGTGGGATGGCACGGGGGGTGGATATCGCCGCCCACCGGGCGGCCCTCGCCGCCGGCGGACAGACCATCGGGGTGCAGGGGACCGGGGTCGATGTCCCCTATCCGGTGGCCCACCGGAGCTTCTTGGACGAGATGGGGCGCCGAGCGCTGGTGGTCTCAGAGGTCGAGCCCGGGACCGTGGCGTTCCCTGGCTGCTTCCCCCGCCGGAACCGGATCATCGCGGCCCTTTGCCGCGTGACCCTGGTCGTCGAGGCAGGGTTCAAGTCCGGGGCGGTCAACTCGGCGACCCATGCCCTGGAGATGGGGCGGGTGGTGGCCGGGGTCCCCGGACGGATCGACGACCCGACCGCAGCGGGGGTGAACCTCCTGATCAGAGACGGGGCCCAGGTCATCGCCGATGTTGACGATCTGTTGGGATTGTACGGATTATCCACAATTCAGCGGCCGTCAGATTCACGTGACGATTGGGGCGGGGCGGGGGATGGAGTCGACCCGGTCGGGTGCGGTCCCGGCGATCCGGCCTCACTTCAGGCGGAGGCGTGGCGGTCCTTGCGCGGAGAGCTTGAGAAATGATAAATAGCTTGAGATAAATTATATAAAATCATATAAATCAATTATTTGTGAAATCACTTTAAGTCATTCTCATGTCCCCATCCTACCCCCACATCTACGTCCATGTGCCCTTCTGCGGGCGCCGATGCTCCTACTGCGACTTCTCGATCGCGGTTCGTCGGACGGTGCCGGTCGCGCGGTATGTGGATAACGTGATACGGGAGCTTGTGGAAAGGAGGGAAAAGTTATCCACATCACTGAAGACCATCTATCTAGGAGGTGGGACCCCCTCCAAGCTGGGTGGTGCTGGGGTGGCGAACCTCCTCCATCGGCTCCGAGAATTCGCAGGGGTGGAGGGCTCTGCCACATCTCCCATGGAAGTCACCCTCGAGGCCAACCCCGAGGACGTCTCGGTCGAGGCGGTGGCCGCCTGGCGTGCCGCCGGGGTGAATCGGGTCTCCCTCGGGGTCCAATCGTTCGATCCGGAGGTGCTCCGCTGGATGCACCGGGGCCACTCCCCGGCGGAGGCCAAGGCCGCGGTCCGGCTGATCCGGGAGGGGGGGATCGGGGCGATCTCCCTGGACCT
>CAIVJV010000228.1 GCA_903906325.1 uncultured Gemmatimonadota bacterium | reverse complement strand
TGGGCTCGTCACCGTCGTCACGCAGGACGAGGTGACCGGCGCGGTGTTGATGGTGGCGCACGCCGACCGCGAGGCCTTGGAGCGGACGATCTCGACGGGAGAGATGCACTACCGGTCACGGGCGCGTGGGCTCTGGCACAAGGGGGCGACGAGCGGGGCGGTGCAGCGCGTGGTCTCCCTCAGGGCGGACTGTGATGGCGATGCGGTCCTCGCGCGCGTGCGGCCGGCAGGAGCGGCGTGCCACACCGGGAGTGTGTCCTGTTTCGGTCCGGGCGATGGCGATGCGCTCGGCACCTTGGATGCCACCATCGCGGAGCGTGCGGTCGCGACGGATACGGCGTCGAGCTACACCCAGCGGCTCCTGGGCGACCGCAACCTACGGCTCAAGAAGATCGGCGAGGAAGCAAGCGAACTCGTCGCCGCCTGCGCGGACGGTGATGTCGCTCGTGCCACGGAAGAGGTCGCCGACCTCATCTACCACGCTCTGGTGGCGCTGCGCGCGGTCGGTGGCTCGCTCGATGACGTCCGCCGCGCACTCGATGCGCGCCGTTCCTGACCCCTGATCCCTACCACCTGTCCTTTAGAAGGAGAGCAGTGTGAACCGATTCACGATCGCCGGATTCCCGAGGTAGGTGAACCGGAGCTGCTTCATCCAGGTCTGCGCCACGCGGCGAACGTCTTCACCCGTCACGGCGCGCAGATCGGTGATGAACCGCTCGCCTGCGCGGAAGTCGCCGCGATAGAGCTCGGCCTCCGCGAGAAAGTCGGCCTGGGCCGCGGTGGTCTCGTTGTCCAAGAAGTATTCCGTGATGAACTGCTGGATCAGCGGGGAGAGCGCCTCGGTCGGGATCGTCATCTGCTGCAGGGCACGAAGCTCCTCGCGCATGATGCGCAGCGTCTCCTCCGGGCGCGTGGTCGTGACGTAGAGGCCACCTGAGGTGAGTGCCCTATCCCGGAATCGGGCCTCCACCGCATAGGTCAGATTCCGGCGCGAGCGCACCTCGGCGAAGAGCCGTCCCGAGAGGATCGCCGTCGCCACCCGAAGGGCAGGGACATCAGGGTGCCCCGCCGGCGGGCCGCTCCACCACCCGAGGATGTAATTGGTGGGGAGGCGCTGGGTGACGAGATGGACGCCGGAGCCGACCCGCTCGGTGATCGGCTCAGGGAGCGTCCACGTGTAGTCACCGACGGGCAGGGTGCCGAACGCGCGACGCACGAGGGTGGTGAGTCGCTCGCGCGAGAGATCCCCCACCACCACGAGGAGCATCCGCGAGGTGACCAGCCGGTCCTTCTGGAAGGCGCGGAGTTCCTCGGGGGTGATCCGTGCGAGACTGCGATCGGTCCCGACCGGCGAGAGCCCGTACGGGTGCCCCGCGAAGGCGACGCTGTCGGCGAGATAGTCGAGGCGCGCATCGGCGTCATCCCCGCGCTGGGCGAGCGCGGCGACACGATTCTCTCGCACGAACGCGATGTCGGCATCGCTCAGCGTGGGGTGGAGCAACCGGTCGGTGTAGATGCTCCAGGCGGAGTCGAGCCGTGCCTGTGTGGTGCGCAGTCCGAAGATGGTGTAGTCCTCGTGCGGGACGACGCCGATCCCGCTCCCCGTGCGCGCCATCGCACGGCGGAGTTGGTCGCCCGGATACCGACGGGTCCCGCGCGATGAGACCTCGAGGAGGAAGGGCTCGATCCCCGCAGTGGCGGGCGTCGTGAGCCGGACGCCGCCCAAGAGGTAGAGATTGGCGACGACGAGATCACCGGGCGCACGGCGATGGATGATGGTGACACCGTTCACGGTGAAGCGGGCGGTGCCGGTGTCTGAGATCTGTGCTCGGGTGTCAGGGGTCAGCGGCCAGGTGGCAGGTGTCAGGTTCCAGGTGAGAGGAACAGCAGCGTGGGCGGACGGGGGTGCGATGAGAAGCAGGAGCGCGAGCAGGATCGGCATCTCAGCGCCCTCCCCCGAGCGTCACCAGCTCGGCTTCGGTGAGGTTCAGCTGCACCTTGGTGCCCGGCGGGAGCATCACCCCGACGATGCGCGGCTTCCCGAGGATGTACTTGCGCGTATAGGCCTGGAGCTGCGCGGGGGTCTGCTTCGCCATCGTCTCGATATAGCGGAGGTGATAGTCGAGCGAGAGGACGCTCCACCAGAAGCCGATCGTATGCGAGCGCTCCGAGGCGCGCTCATCCCCGAACGCCGTCGTCACCGCGCGTTCGGCCTTGACT
>CAIVJV010000227.1 GCA_903906325.1 uncultured Gemmatimonadota bacterium | reverse complement strand
GCGCGGTCACGGTGACCTCGACGGGGACGGAGATCAGCGCGACGCGCACCGGCGCGGCGACCTCGGTGCCGCAGCAGGCGCTCGAGCAGCTGCCGACGATCTCGCGCCGCATCGACGACTTCACCCGCCTCACCCCGCAGGCGAGCGGCTCGTCGTTCGCCGGCGTCGACAACCGCCTGAACAACATCATGGTGGACGGCGCCTACTTCAATAACTCGTTCGGCCTCGGCGGGCAGCCGGGTGACCGTACGGGCGTCGCCCCGATCTCGCTCGACGCGATCGAGGCGGTGCAGGTGAGCATCGCGCCCTACGACGTGCGCCAGGGCAACTTCGTCGGCGCCGCGGTGAACACCGTGACCAAGTCGGGGACCAACGACTTCTCCGGCTCGGTCTACTACCTGCAGCGCAACAACGACATGGTGGGGACGAAGATCGGGGGGCGGAAGTTCAACCCCGGGACCTTCGACTTCAGCCAGGTGGGGGCGCGCATCGGCGGCCCGCTCATCAAGAACAAGCTCTTCTTCTTCGCCTCGTTCGAGAGCGATGGCATCACGGAGCCCGGCACCACGTTCCAGGCGCTCCAGCCGGGGGGCACCACGGGTGGGCAGGTGACGCGGGTCCGTGCGACCGCGCTCGACTCGCTCAGCTCGTTCCTCTCGACGAACTTCGGGTATGCGACGGGCCCCTACGAGGGCTATGACCATGAGACCCCCTCGCTCCGTCTCACCGCGAAGCTCGACTACGCGATGAACGACAAGAACAAGTTCAGCCTCCGCTACACCAAGCTGGACTCCAAGACCGACGTCCTCCTCTCCAACTCGAGCTCGCTCGGGTGGGGCAACCGTCGGACGAACCTCCAGGGGCTCAACTTCCAGAACTCCAACTACCAGATCCTCGAGAACATCGAGTCGGTGGTGGGCGAGTGGAACGCGGTGATCGGGTCGAACATGTCGAACAACATGATCGTCGGGTACACCAAGAACGATGAGAGCCGCGATGTGCGTGGCGGCATCGTGAATGGGAAGCCCTTCCCCTTCGTCGACATCCTCGAGGGGAGCGACGTCTTCACCTCGTTCGGCTTCGAGCCCTTCACGCCGAACAACGAGCTCCGCTACAACAGCCAGCAGTTCCAGAACAACTTCACGATCTACGGGGACAAGAACGACCTGACCTTCGGCGTGAGCGTCGAGCGGTACGAGTCGGAGAACGTCTTCTTCCCGGGGTCACAGAGCGTCTACATCTACAACTCGCTGAACGATTTCTATCGGGATGCGAACGACTACCTCGCGAACCCGAACCGGTCCACCTCGCCGGTCACCCTGCGGCGCTTCCAGGTCCGCTATGCGAACCAGCCGGGGATGGAGAAGCCGATCCAGCCCCTCGAGGTGCTCTTCGCCGGCGTGTACGCGCAGAACGAGTATCGGCCGACCCGCAACCTGACCACGACGTTCGGTCTGCGCGTGGAGCAGGCGCGCTTCGGTGACACCGGGTTCGAGAACCCGCTCGCCAACTCGATGATCTTCCGCGATGAGAACGGCGAGGCGCAGCAGTATGAGACGCAGGCGCTCCCGAAGCCCTCGCTCCTCTTCTCGCCGCGCTTCGGCTTCAACTGGGACGTCGCGGGTGAGGGTGTGACCCAGATCCGCGGCGGCACCGGCGTCTTCACCGGCCGGCCGGCGTACGTCTGGATCTCCAACCAGATCGGCAACAACGGTGTGCTCACGGGCTTCGAGCAGTACGACAACGTGACCTCGCGTCCGTTCCACCCCGATCCGGACAAGTACAAGCCGACGAGCGTCACGGGCGCCCCGGCGGCGTCGTACGAGCTCGCGCTCACCGACAAGAACTTCAAGTTCCCGCAGGTCCTTCGCACGAACCTCGCCGTGGACCGGAAGCTCCCCTTCGGGACCACCGGTACCGTCGAGCTCCTCGTCGCGCAGGATGTCAACGGGATCTACTACGTCGACGGCAACCTCACGCCGGCCGATGGGAAGTTCAACGGCCCCGACCAGCGTCCGCGGTGGTCCATCGATGACTGCCCGACCGTCACCGGGACCCAGCAGCGCATCAACTGCAACGTGACGAGCGCGATCATCCTCAAGAATCAGGATGTCGGCCGCTCGTGGAACCTCTCGGCCTCGCTCGAGAAGGCGTTCGCCAACGGGTTCTTCGCCAAGGCCGCGTACAGCTACGGCCTCTCGCGCAACACCGTGGACGCCGGCTCGATCGCCTTCGGGTCGTGGAACGGCAACCAGCATGTGAACGGCCCGAACACCCCGGGGGTCGGGTTCTCCGGCACCTCGCAGGGCCACCGCTACTTCCTCACGGCGGCGTACACCAAGCAGCTCCTCCCGATCGGGCCGACCGGGATCTCGTTCTTCCTCAACAGCTTCCAGGGGAACGGGTCGTTCGTCTACGGCGGCGACATGAACGGCGATGGCGGCACGTCGAATGACCTGCTCTACATCCCGAAGGACGCGAGCGAGATGCGCTTCCTCGCGATCACCGGCTCGGCGCCGTTCACCGTCGCCCAGCAGATCGAGGCCTTCGAGAAGTTCATCCAGCAGGACCGGTACCTCCGGAACCACCGCGGCGAGTATGTGAAGCGCGGTGGGGTCTTCACCCCGATGACGACCCGCATGGATGTGAGCGTGACCCAGGACATCGTCCAGAGCGTGATGGGCAAGCCCAACAAGCTCCAGGTGCGCATGGACATCCTGAACTTCACCAACATGTTCAACTCGGATTGGGGCCGGAGCTGGAGCTTCACCTCCACCACCCCGCTCGTGCCGGCCGGCGTCGACGCCTCGGGCGTCCCGCAGTTCCGGATGCGGACCATCGGGACCTCGCTCCTCGATCGCTCCTTCCAGCGGAACTTCGGCATCGGCGATGTCTGGCGGATGCAGCTGGGCCTGCGCTACACCTTCAACTAAGGTCGACGCGCGGTAGCACATGACAAAGCCCCGGGGCGCTCAGGCGCCCCGGGGCTTCGTCGTTGTGACGAGCGATTCCTAGAACACCTTCACGCTGATGTACTTCTTGGGGTTCTTCTGGAAGTCGGCGGTGAGGGAATCGAGCCGCTGCACCAGCGCGCGAACATCGGTGTAGAGCCCGGGGTCGTTCACGAGCTTGGCCGCGGACCCGTCGCCCGTCTCGATCTTCTGCAGGACGCCATTGAGCCGAGCGGTGGTGCCCTGCAGCTCCGTCGTGAGGGTGGCGAGACGCTGGCTCGCGTCCCCCACCGCCTGCACCGTGGCACCGACCTGCGCCGAGTCCACGGCGTCCACGAGCCGCCGGAAGGAGCGCTGGGTCTGCGTCAGCTCGCGCGACTGCTCGGTCGCCACCTTCTCCAGCACGGCGATCAGCGCCTGGGCCGATCCGATCGTGCGACGCAGGTCCTCGAGCCCCGCCTCGTCGACGAGGGAGCGGCGGAGCGTCGTCGTCAGGAGCTGCACATCGCGGCTGATCGAATCGACCTTGCCCAAGATGTCCGCCACCCCCACCGACGGTGGCCCGGCGGGGATCGTATCGCCGGCGGCGAAGTAGTCGTCGGTGGCCTTGGACGGATGCAACGTGACCATCATGTCGCCGAAGACCCCGTTCGGGGCGACCTTCGACGTCGTCCCATGCGGGACCCGGTACTTGTCGTAGATCCGCATCTGGACGACGAGCTTCCCGTCGCGACGGATGTCGACGTCCCCCACATACCCGACCGATACACCGGAGAGCATCACCGGCTGGCCCTGTCGGAGGCCGGCGCCCCAGTCGTACACGCTGTAGACCTCATAGCCGGGGAGCAGGCCCCCGCGGGCGAGGTAGAGGGAGCCCACCACGGCGAACCCCACCGCCGCGGTGGCCACGAGTCCCACGAGCACTTCGTCGCGTCGCTTCATGCCTGAAGATAGGGTGCGAGGAGGACGGCGGTGGTCGCGTCCAGGATCAGGATCGCGATCGAGGTGATGACGACGGCGCGGGCGGTGCTCTTGCCCACCCCCTCGGCGCCGCCGAAGGTCATGTAGCCCTCGAAGGTGCAGAGGAAGGCGATCGCCACCCCGAAGATCGTCGCCTTGATCAGACTATAGGTCACCTGGAACTGATCGTAGCCGAGGCGCACCCCCTCGAGGAACTGCGCCAGCGGCACATCCGCGACGAGCACCGAGGAGAGCATCCCCGCCGTCACCCCCGCCACGTCGGCGAAGACGGTGAGCAGGGGGAGCATGATCGTCGCCGCCACGAGGCGCGGCACCACGAGGTACGCCACGGGATCGAACGCGAGGGTCTCCAGCGCGTCGATCTGCTCCGTCACCCGCATCGTCGCGATCTCCGCCGTCATCTTGGCCCCCACACGCCCGGCGAGCACGAGACCGGTGAGCAGGGGGCCGGTCTCGAGGATCACGATCTGCCGCGTGGAGAGCCCGACGATCGAGAGCTGGATCCCGGGGAAGAGCTGATAGCGGATCTGGATCGCGATCACCCCGCCGATGAACGCCGCGACCATCAGGGTGAGCGGGAGGGAGTTCACCCCGATCTCCCGCATCTGGTGGATCACCTGTCCGCGCCAGGTGGGCCCCTCACGGAGCGCGCGCCGGATGTCGCGCACGAAGAGCACCCGGGCCCCGATCCCGCCGATGAGCGCGAGCGCCTGCCGCCCCATCAACCGGAAGAAGCGGAGTCCGCCGCGCTGGACCACGGGGAAGGTCTCGGTGGGCCGGGACGTCGGGGCGGTCATGTGCGGACCCGGTAGAGGAGGAACGACCCGAGGACCCCGAAGAAGGCGCCAGGTAACCAGGCCGCGAGTTCCGGCTGCACGAGTCCCCCGGCACCGATCGCCTGCGTGAGCTGGATCAGCATCAGGAAGACCACCGTGATGGCGAGACTGATCCCGATCCCGTACGCCGTCCCCCCGCGCTGCGTGCTGGTGGCCAGCGGCGCGCCGATCAACATGATGATCACCGAGGTGAAGGGGATCGCGATCTTGAGCATCCGTTCGACCCGGAGCTTGTTCACGTTCGTCCCCGAGCGCTCCATCGCCTCGATGAAGCGCCCGAGGTCCCGATAGCCCATCTCCGCGGGCGCCTTGGGATTCGCCATCAGGCTCGCCGGCGGCTCACGGAAGCCCGCATCCCGCAACGAATCGAAGTGGAACGTCAGATTGGAGAGGGAATCCGGGAGGAGATGCACGACCCCGTCCCGCAGCAGCCATCCCTCGGCCGGCTCCCATGCCCCACGCCCCGCCGCGATCACATAGGTGGGATAGTCCGGCCCCGTCCCGCGGCGCTCGATCTCGATCCCTTCCACGGTCCCGCCCGTCACCGAGGCCTGACTGATGCGATAGACGCGCCCCGTCTCCGAGGCGTAAGCGAAGTTCGCCCGTTGGTCGGCATTGCGGAACGCCTTCTCCTGCAAGAGCTCGAGTCGTCGCGCATTCAGCGGTGGGACGACCTCCGCGAGCAGGAGCCCGAGGAAGGTGACCCCGACCGCCCCGACGGCGATCGGGGCGATGAACCGATGGAAGCTGATCCCCGACGCCTTGGCCGCAGTGATCTCGCTGTGCCGCGTGAAGTTCCCGATGGTGAAGACGGTCGCGAAGAGCACCGCGGCCGGCAGGACGAGGAACATCGTGTCGGCGATCCCGAAGAGATAGGCCAGGGCGATGTCCATCGGCGGGAGCTCGCGCCCCAGATATGCATCGAGCTTCTCGCTCAGGTCGATGATGATCACGAGGAGCGGGAACCCGAGGGCGGTCGCCACGAGGACACGCCAGAACTCGTGGAGGACGTACCGATCCAAGGGGCGCAGGCGACGGCTCATGCGCGGTCCCTCGCCCACCGCCGCTTCCAGCGGTACCACCGCTCCGCGGTCTCGCTCCCGCGCGCGGTCGCGCTCTCGGAGCCCAGTCGGAGCGTGAGCCAGATCCCGAGGAGCCCGAGGGCGAGATCCGCCCCCCACATCGCGAGCGTGGGGCTCAGGATCGCGCGATCGGCCAGCGCCTCCCCACCGAGCAGGCCGATGTAGTAGAGCGCGAAGACGCCGAGGCTCACCCCGATGGTGAGGCCCACGCCCCCGCGAGGGAACCGCAGGGCGATCGGCGCGCCCAACAGGACGAAGACGGTGCAGGCGACGGCGATGGCGAACTTCTTCTCTATCTCCACGCGATACTGATCGATGGTATGCTGCGCGACCTGCAACTCGAAGCGCATCCCCTCGAGGAGGACGGCGTCCGCGCTCCCCGCGGGGTCCGGGAGCGCCCCCACGGAGGTCTCAGCGGCTGCCGCGGGGTCGGGCACGCGGCGCGGCGGTTGCGCGGCATGTGCGGGACCGGGCGTGAGCCACCGCAGGACCTGGGCGAATGCCGCGCAGTAGAGCCGCCCTGCGCCACCCGGGACTCCCGGCACGCGCGCGGCGGCCAGCGAATCCCCCTCCGCACGTCGGATGCGCGCCCAGGCACTGTCGCGTTGCACCGACGCCTCCGCCACGCGCATCTGCAGCTCGCAGACGCTCAGCTCCCGGTCCGATTTGTAGACGCTCCGATCGTTCCCTCGGTCGAGACGGGTCGACACCCCGCGGACCATGAGGACGTCCTCGCCGAAGAAGCTCCGTTGCAGGCGGGCGCGCTGGGCGGGGTCGATCACCGTCGAGTTGCCGTCGTAGAGCGTCAGGATCAGGTCCTCCCCGCTCGGGGAGAGGGCCAGGTGCCCGCTGTCGGCGACGATCGTGCGACGATTCGCCGGATCGGCGAGGTCGTAGATCGTGACGTCCTGCATCCGGTTCGAGCCCGAGGCGATGCGCGCCGCGCGCAGGTAGAGCTGCCGCGGGACGACCTCGTTGATCACCTGCTCGTTGAGCGCGAGGGTCGGCTTGACCCGGGCGATGTCGGCCTGAAGGGTGGCGAGCCGATGGTTGGCGCGCGGGAGCACCTGGTCGTTGAAGACCACCATCGCGAGGGTGAGGCCCACCGAGGCGAGGATGACGGGGAGGACGAGCCGCTGCATGCTCACCCCGCTCGCCTTGAAGGCGGTGATCTCGTTCTCCGAGGCGAGGCGCGAGAAGGCGTGCATCGTCGCCACGAGCACGGCCATCGGGAGCGTCATCGCCAGGGTGAAGGGGATCGAGAGGAGGAGGAACTCCGTGATCACCGTCCAGGGGAGGCCCTTGCCGACCAGATCGCCCAGGCGCTTGGCGACGAAGTTCAGCAGGAGGAGCGAGGTCAGCGCCGCGACCGCGAAGGCCAGGGGACCGAGATGCTCCTTCAGCACATAGCGTGTGACGATTCGCACTCGGTGACGGCTCGGGACAAGGGACAGGGACAACCTTATATATTCGTAGCGACCGAGGGTTCCGGGCAAGCGCGCCCCCCGGGATCCGCGTCGCCGCCGCCCCCCTCGTACCCCCAGGAGTCCGCCCTGTGTCCCAGATCCGTCGATCCCTCCTCGCAGTCGGTTGGGGCGCGACCCTCTGCCTCGGGGCCGCCTGTGGTGGGGAGCGGGCCGATGCCGCCGGACGACCGGTGAGCGGCGCGGGACCGACCGAGTTCGACGGAGCCGCCGCGCTCGAGGCGGTCCGGGCGCAGGTCGCCTTCGGGCCGCGCGTCCCCGGGACGGCGGCGCATCAGCGGGCGGGGGATTGGTTGGCAGCGGAGCTTCGCCGTCGCGCGGACACCGTCATCGTGCAGACGTGGACGCACACCACCGTCGATGGCCGCGCCCTCCCGATGCGCAACCTCCTCGCACGATTCCGCCCGCAGGAGGCGCGTCGCGTCCTCTATGTCGCGCACTGGGACTCGCGTCCCATCGCCGACAGCGATCCCGATCCCGCCAAGCGCCGCGAACCGGTCCTCGGCGCGAACGACGGTGGCTCTGGCGTCGCGATCCTCCTCGGGGTCGCCGAGGCGTTGGCCCGTCGTGCCCCCGAGGTCGGCGTCGATCTGCTGTTGGTCGACGGGGAGGATTACGGGGACTTCGAGACGAACACCGATGTGTTGATCGGCTCGCGGTATTTCGCCGAGCGGCTCCCCGAGCCGGGATACGCCCCATTGTTCGGCGTGCTCTGGGACATGGTCGGGGACGAGGCGCCCGTATTCGAGCAGGAGGCGCACTCGGTCCGCGGGGCACCGGAGGTCGTGCAGCGCGTCTGGTCCACGGCGCAGCGCCTCGGCCATGCGGCCGTCTTCACCAACCGGAGCGGACTGGCGATCACCGATGACCATGTCCCGCTCCTCGCGAAGGGGCTGCGCGTCATCGACGTGATCGATCTCGACTATCCGTGGCACCACACCGTCGATGATACGCTCGATAAGGTGTCGCCGCGGACGTTGCAGATCGTCGGCGATGTGGCGATCGCGTTGATCCGAGAGCTCACCGCGGCGCCGCGGTAGCGGACGCGTAGGCGGGATGGGGGCGGCCAGGGCCGCCGAGGGTAGGGTGGAGGATGCCCACCCCTGCCGAACGTCAGGCGCTCGTCTTCCTCGCGGTCGTCCTCAGCCTCGGGACCGGGGTGCGGATCGTGCGTGGGCGCGCGCCGGCGCCGACGCCGAGCGCGCGTGAGGCGTTGGCGGGGCAGCTCGCCGCCGTGGACAGCGCGATCGCCACGCGGGGCCGGCGTGGCCGGCGCCCTGCACCCTTGTCGCCCTCGTCTCCCTCGTCTCCCTCGTCTTCCCCGGTGCGGAGTCGTCCGACGGTCGCGCGCGTCGACCTCGACACCGCGCCGGAATCGGTGCTCGTGACGTTGCCCGGGATCGGGCCGGCGTTGGCGCAGCGGATCATCCGCGATCGGGAGCGCCACGGCGCCTTCGGGTCCTTGACGGCGTTGACGCGCGTGGGAGGGATCGGGGAGCGGAGCGCGGCGCGGCTCGCGCCCCATGTGACCTTCTCCGGCGCCGCCCCGCGCCCGCGCTGACCCCGGTGCGACGCCCCGTGCACTTCCTTGTCGGCTCTGCCGCGACACGGCAGATTCCTTCTCGTCTGGCTGGGGTCCGCACGGTCACTGGGCCGTCGCGCCGCGGCTGTCTCCCTCCGCCCCGTCCATGGCCGCTCCCCTCTCCGTGTCTCCCGCGCGCATCGGTGACCTCCTCCTGGCGGAGGGACGCATCACCCGCGAGCAGTTGGACCGCGCCGTGGCTGAGCAGCGGGCGCATGGGACCCGGCTCGGCTATGCCCTCGTCCGGCTCGGAGCCCTCCCGGAGAACGATCTGACCGTCTTCACGGCGCGGCAGTTCGGGATGCCCGCCGTCGACCTCTCGACCTTCGAGGTGGACCCCAAGATCGCGGCCTTGGTGCCCGCGGATCTCGCGCGGACCCACCGGGTCCTCCCCCTCAAGCGGGATGGCCGGACCCTCACGGTGGCGATCGTCGACCCGACGAATCTCGGGGTGATCGAAGATCTCAAATTCATCACGCGCTGTGACATCTTCCCCGTCATCGCCGGGGAGCTGACCCTCGCGGCGGCCATCGACCGGCACTATCCGGCGAGGGACGAGGCGCCGACGTCGGCGCTCCTCTCGGCGTTGGAGGCGGTGGACGTCGAGACGGACATCGAGGTCGTGGGGGTCGGGGCGGAGGAGGCGGCCTCGGCCGCTGTCCCGTCGGGGGAGATCGACGACGCCCCGGTGGTGAAGTTGATCAACGCGCTGCTCTTCGACGCCGTGCGCCGCGGGGCCTCGGACATCCACTTCGAGTGCTTCGAGCATGAGCTCCGGGTCCGCTTTCGGATCGACGGCGCCTTGGTCGAGGTCATGAAGCCCCCCAAGCGGTTACAGCCGGCATTGATCTCACGGTTCAAGATCATGGCGGCGCTCAATATCGCGGAGCGGCGCGTCCCGCAGGATGGGCGCATCCGACTCAAGCTGGGGCCGCAGGTCATCGACTTCCGCATCGCCACGCTCCCGACCCTGTTCGGGGAGAAGGTGGTGCTCCGGATCCTCGACAAGGGGAATCTCACGTTGGAGCTCGAGCGGTTCGGCATCGAGCCGCGCGCGGAGCAGGCGTTGATGGACGCGATCGCCAACCCCTATGGGATGGTGCTCGTCACCGGGCCCACGGGCTCCGGGAAGACCACGACGCTCTACAGCTGTCTGAGCAAGGTCAACGCGGTCGAGACGAACATCATGAGCGCGGAGGACCCCGTCGAGTACAACCTCTACGGGGTGAACCAGGTCCAGGTGCGTACGGAGATCGGGATGACCTTCGCGGCGGCGCTCCGGGCGTTCCTCCGCCAGGACCCGAACATCATCATGGTGGGGGAGATCCGCGACCCGGAGACCGGCGGGATCGCGATCAAGGCGGCCCTCACCGGGCACCTGGTGCTCTCGACGTTGCACACCAACTCCGCGGCGGAGACGGTGACCCGGCTCCTCGACATGGGGCTCGAGCCCTTCAACGTGAGCTCGGCGCTGAACCTCGTGGTGTCACAGCGGCTCCTCCGCCGCATCTGCACGGCGTGCAAGGAGGCCGTCGTCCCCGAGCCGTTGGAGTTCGAGGCGGCGCGGATCGGGGTGGAGACCACCCTCCGCGACCTTCGCTTCACCGAGGCGGCGCTCCGCGACCTGGTCGCGCGCGCGCCGCGGGAGGTGGCGGCGCAGCTGGGGTCGGTGACGCTCGACACCCGGGTGCGGGAGATGCCGTACTTCCGGGGGCGCGGATGCGAGACCTGCGGGGGCGCTGGGATGAAGGGACGTCAGGGGGCGTATGAGGTGATGGCGCTGACCCCGGCGCTCCGGAAGTTGATCCTGCAGCAGGTGGGGGCGGCCGATCTCCGGGACGCGGCCGTCGCCGATGGGATGTTGACCCTCCGCATGGATGCGCTGCTGAAGGTGTGGAAGGGCATCACCACGCTCGACCAGGTGGTACGGGAGACCCGTGTCGCCTGACCTGATGACCCCCACGGGTCGCACCCTCCGGGCCCTCCTCGAGGAGATGATTGCGCGGGGGGCCTCCGACCTGCACCTCACCGCGGGCAGTCGTCCGCTCCTGCGCATCGACGGGGCGTTGCGTCCGGCGCGGCAGGGGGTGGTCCTCGGGCCGACGGAGACCGAGCAGCTGGCCGGCGCCCTCCTGACCACCGCGCAGCAGGAGCGGTTCGCGCGCGAGGATGAGCTCGACTGCGCGTTCGGCATCCCTCAGCTCGCACGATTCCGGGTGAACTGCTTCCGCCAGCGCGGGGGCGTGGCGTTGGTCTTCCGTCAGATCCCGCATCAGATCCAGAGTCTGCAGCAGCTGGGGCTCCCACCGGTCATCGCGCGGTTCGCGGAGCGGCCCCGAGGGCTCGTCCTCGTGACGGGCCCCACCGGGTCGGGGAAGTCCACGACGCTGGCCGCGATGCTCGACAAGATCAATCGTGAGCGCCAGGGGCATATCCTCACGGTGGAGGACCCGATCGAGTTCGTCCACGCGCACCAGGGCTGTCTGGTGAACCAGCGCGAGATCGGTGCGGACACCCGCTCGTTCGCGCGGGCGCTCAAGTACGCGCTCCGGGAGGATCCCGATGTGGTGCTGATCGGGGAGATGCGGGACCATGAGACGATCGCCGCCGGTCTGACGATCGCGGAGACGGGGCATCTCGTCCTCGCGACGCTGCACACCAACGGGGCGGCGGAGGCGATCCATCGGATCATCGATGTCTTCCCGAGCCATCAGCAATCGCAGGTGCGCACGCAGCTGGCCTCGGTCCTCGAGGGGGTCGTGACACAGGCCCTGCTCCCGCGGGCCAGCGGGGCGGGGCGGGTGGCCGCCGCCGAGGTGCTGGTGGTCACGCCCGCGATCCGTGCGCTGATCCGGGATGACAAGGTCCATCAGATCCAGTCGATGATGCAGTCGGGGCGGAAGTTCGGGATGCAGACGATGACCGATGCGCTCGCGCAGCTCGTGCAGGCGGGGCTGGTATCGGCCACCGAGGCCCTGCGCGTGGCGGGGGATCCCGACGAGCTCCAGCGCCTCATCGGACGAGGGGGGTGATCCGCGGGTATGCCGACCTTCTCGTATACCGCGCGGACGGCGCAGGGTGAGCGACGGGCGGCGACCCTCGAGGCGGCGAACCGGGAGGACGCGGTCGCCGAGCTCCGACGGCTCCGCCTCGCGGTGGTGACGCTCCAGGAGGTCACGCGGCGCCCGCGGACCGGGACGGTCTCGCTGCGCGAGATCGTAGTCTTCACTCGGCAGTTCTCCACGATGATCGACGCCGGCCTCCCGCTCGTCCAGGCCTTGGGCATCCTCGCCAAGCAGTCGGAGAACCCGGTGCTGCAGGGGGTCATCCGCCAGGTCGTCTTCGATGTCGAGTCGGGGCGTACGGTGGCGGATGCCCTCGCCAAGCATCCACGCGCCTTCTCCGAGTTATATGTGAGCATGGTGGCCGCGGGGGAGGCGGGGGGGATCCTCGATACGATCCTCCTGCGTCTCGCGACCTTCTTGGAGAAGAGTGACGCGCTCGTCCGCAAGGTGAAGAGCGCGTTGATCTATCCCTGCGTCATCTTGGGGATCGCCGTAGCGGCGGTGGCGATCCTCCTCGTGGTGGTGATCCCCACCTTCCAGGAGATGTTCGCCTCCGTGGGGCTCGTGCTCCCGCTCCCCACGCGCCTCGTCATCGCGCTCTCGGCGGCGTTGCAGGCCTATTGGTGGGCGTTCCTCGGGATCCTCGCCGGTCTGATCATGGCCGTGCGGCGGGCCTATGGGACCCCCCGGGGGCGGCTCGCGATCGATCGCCTGCTCCTCGCGACCCCGATCGTCGGCGACCTGATCCGCAAGACCGCGGTCTCCCGCTTCACGCGGACGCTGGGCACGCTCGTCAGCGCCGGGGTCAGTATCCTCGACGGCTTGGAGATCACCGCCAAGACCGCGGGGAATCGCGTGGTGGCGGATGCGATCCTCGCGTCGCGGAGCTCGATCGCCGGGGGCGACACGATCGCGGCCCCGCTGGCGCGGAGCCAGGTCTTCCCGCCGATGGTCATCTCGATGATCTCGGTCGGCGAGCAGACGGGCGGGTTGGATGAGATGTTGCGCAAGATCGCCGACTTCTACGATACCGAGGTCGATACGGCGGTGAGCGGGCTCCTCTCGATCGTCGAGCCGGTGCTGATCGTCGCCCTCGGCCTCATCGTCGGCGGGATGGTGGTGGCGATGTACCTCCCCATCTTCGACATCATCAGCACGGTGCAGTAGGCTGAAGGCTTAACGCCTCCAGCCTTCCGCCTGCAGCGCGTTCACCGCCGCCTCTCGCCGCGCCGCGCCCGTCCCACGGATCACCACCACATGCGCGCCGAGGCGCTCGAGTTCGCGCTGGAAATCCGCGAAGAGCGCATCCCGTGAGTCACGGCGATCCCGGATCCCGTCCGCCGTCCACGGGAGGTCCGGCGCACAGAGGAGATAGAGGTCCCCCAGGCGCGCCCGCGCCTCCGCCTCGATCCACGCGGGGCAGTGCCCGTAGTAGTGACGTGCGTACACCACGGTGCTCACGAGATCGGTGTCACGGATGAGGAGCGGGGGATGCGCGGCGAGCGCCGCATCCTCGAGCGCGAGGCAGCGTCGCGCGATCGGTTCGATCGTCGCCGCCGAGAGGGGCTCGGAGGTCGACTCCGCGATCAGACGGGCGGACTCCGGCGTCCACGGGGCGTCGAAGGCGGCCGCCAGCTCCGCCGCGAGCGTCGTCTTCCCCGTGGACTCGGGACCGATCAGGATGACGCGGCGCGTTGCT
>CAIVJV010000226.1 GCA_903906325.1 uncultured Gemmatimonadota bacterium | reverse complement strand
TGGCCTGGCGACGAGCGGGTGCTCGGTGCGGCGTGGCCGGCGCTCCGCGCGGCGGTCCCGGAGGCGCGACTGATCATCGCCCCCCATGAGCCCACCGAGGCGCACCTCGCGCCGATCGAACGCTGGGCGACCGCGTCAGGCCTCCGGGTCGCGCGGCTCACGAATGCCTCCGCCGATGCGGACGTGGTCGTCGTCGATCGCGTCGGGGTGCTTCATGAACTCTACGCGCTGGCCGAGGCCGCCTATGTGGGGGGCGGGTTCCATGCGGCGGGGCTGCATTCCGTGATCGAGCCCGCCTCGTTCGGGGTGCCGGTGCTCTTCGGTCCGCACCATACGCGGAGCCGCGACGCCGGCCTCCTCCTCGAGGCACGGGCCGCCGAGGCGGTGCCCGATGCGGCGGCGCTCACGCGGGCGCTCCGGATCCTCCTCACCGAACCCGATACGCGCGCGCGGGCGGGCGCGGCCGCGCAGGGCGTGGTGACCGCGGGACGCGGCGCCGCCAACGCATCGGTGGCGCTGATCGAAGGTCTCATCGACCCGACCAGCGCCACCATGTCACCGCGCTGACCCGCGCCCACGGTCCCGACCGGGCCTGGGCCGCGCGCGCGGGCTCAGACCTTCGTCGCGTGCTCCGTGACGACGCGCACGACATCGTCGACCACTTGGAGGAACCCTCCCTCCACCTGGAAGCGGGTCGCGCCTTCCCCCACCCGCAACACGCCGCGGCCGAGAGTGGTGACCATCGGCGCGTGCTGGGGGAGGATCCCCACCTCCCCATCGAACGCCGGCGCGATGACCGACGCCGCCTCGCCCTCGAAGAGGGTGGCTTCCGGGGAGATGACGGAGACCTTCAGCGTCCGGCTCACGCGAGCGCCTTGGCGTTCTCGACGACGTCCTCGATCCCGCCGGCCATGAAGAAGGCCTGCTCGGGGAGGTGGTCGAACTCGCCCGCGACGAGCCGCTCGATCGAGCTGATCGTCTCCTCGAGCTTCACGTACTTGCCGGGGCGGCCCGTGAACTGCTCGGCCACGTGGAAGGGCTGCGACATGAAGCGCTGGATGCGGCGCGCGCGGCCGACGATCTTCTTGTCGTCCTCGCTGAGCTCGTCCATCCCGAGGATCGCGATGATGTCCTGGAGCTCCTTGTAGCGCTGCAGGATCCGCTGCACCGAGGTCGCCGCCTTGTAGTGCCGCTCGCCGACGAACTGCGGATCGAGGATGCGCGAGCCCGAGGCGAGCGGATCCACCGCGGGGTAGATGCCGAGCTCGGTGATGGCGCGCGAGAGCACGACCGTCGCATCGAGGTGGGCGAACGCCGTCGCCGGCGCCGGGTCGGTGATGTCGTCGGCGGGCACGTAGATGGCCTGCACCGAGGTGATCGAGCCGTCGCGCGTCGAGGTGATGCGCTCCTGGAGCTCGCCCATCTCGGTCGCGAGGGTCGGCTGGTAGCCCACGGCGCTCGGCATGCGGCCGAGGAGCGCGGAGACCTCCGAGCCCGCCTGCGTGAAGCGGAAGATGTTGTCGATGAAGACGAGCACGTCCGCCTTCTCCTGGTCGCGGAAGTACTCGGCGACGGTGAGCCCCGAGAGGCCCACGCGGAGGCGGGCACCCGGCGGCTCGTTCATCTGCCCGTAGATCAGCGCCACCTTGTCGATGACGCCCGACTCCTGCATCTCGAGGAAGAGGTCGTTCCCCTCGCGCGTCCGTTCGCCGACGCCGCCGAACACCGACACGCCGCCGTGCTTGAGCGCGATGTTGTGAATCAGTTCCTGGATGATGACCGTCTTGCCGACGCCGGCGCCGCCGAAGAGGCCGATCTTCCCGCCCTTGAGGTAGGGTTCGATGAGGTCGATGACCTTGATGCCGGTCTCGAACATCTTCAGTTCGGTCGACTGGTCGGTGAG
>CAIVJV010000225.1 GCA_903906325.1 uncultured Gemmatimonadota bacterium | reverse complement strand
TCCGCGTACCCCACCCCTCACCCGCCGGACGGTGCAGGCCCGCGGCCTCGACTTCGCCGTCTGGGTGAGCCCCGCCGTCGAGGACACGACCCCGCTCCTCGCCATCAATGGCGGGATGATCTACGGTCACGACCTCCTCTGGCCCGCGCTCGCCCCGCTCGCGGAGGGCCGTCAGCTCATCCTCTACGACCAGCGGGGCCGCGGGGAGACCCCCGCGCCACCGGGCGCTCGAGCGGCCCGCATCGAACACGACATCCTCGACATCGTCGCCCTGCGCGAGGCGATGGGCATCCCGCAGTGGGATCTCACCGGCCATTCGTGGGGGGGCGGGATGGCCCTCCTCGCCGCGGCGTCCGACCCCGATGGGATCCGGCGCGTGGTCACCTTCGATGCCGTGGGCGCCACATCCGGCTGGCTCGAGGCGCTCCACGGACGTGCGCTCGCCCATCTTGCGGCCCGCGGCGCCACCACGGCCCACGCCGCGCTCGCCGCGCTCGACCCCACCGCGCTCTTCGAGCCCGATCCCGAGCGTCACGCGACCTACAGCCGCACGATGTATCCCGCCTGGTTCCACGATCAGCAGATGGCGGTCGCGGGACCACCGTACACGGTGAGCGCCACTGGCGCGGCCGTGGCGGCGCGCCTCCGCCGCGAGGGCTTCGATTGGCGGGAGGCGTATCGGTCGATCCGCGCCCCCGTCCTCTTGATCCACGGCGAGGAGGACGCCCTCCCGATCGCCGAGGCCGAGGCGAGTGCCGCACTGATCCCGCAGGCCCGCGTGGTGCGGATCCCGGAGGCCGGGCACATGCCCTTCTTCGAGCACCCGGAGCCGACCTTCGCCGCCGCACTCGCCCACCTCACCGCGGTCGCCACCGACGACGGGTTGCTCTGACGGGGCACGCCCCGTCATGATGTCAGAGACCGATGCTGATCCCGCTCCTCGCCCTCGCCACGACCCTCACCCTCGGGGATGGGGTCCCCGCGGCCGCCCCGCGCACCGTCGACATGTCCTCCGCCCGACTCGCGACCGTGGATCGCATCGTCCGGCGCGGGATCACGGTCGGCGCCTACCCCGGCGCCTCGGTCATCATCGGGCGCCGCGGCTTCACCGTCTGGAAGAAGGGGTACGGGCGCCTCAGCTGGAACGAGCATGCGCGTCCGGTGGTCCCGGACGAGTCGATCTACGACCTCGCCTCCCTCACGAAGGTCGTCGCGACCACCACCGCGGCGATGATCCTCTACGATGAGGGGAAGCTCGCGCTGGATGCGCCGGTGCAACGGTACCTCCCGGAGTTCACCGGCGCCGGGAAGGAGCGGGTCACGGTCGGGCAGCTCCTCTCGCATCACGCCGGACTCCCCGCGGGCCTCGCGATCTGGCGCACCGCGACCGATGCGGCGGGAGGACGCCTGCAGATCCTACAGGCACCGCTGAAGCATGCCCCCGGCACCACGATGCTCTACTCGGATCTGGGCCCCATCATCGCGGGCTTCGTGATCGAGGCGATCACGCACCAACCCCTCGATCGGTTCGTGCAGGAACGCGTCTTCACCCCGCTGGGGATGACCAACACCGGCTTCCGCCCAGGGATGGCCCTCCGTCCGCGGATCGCACCGACGGAGAAAGGGACCCTGCGAGGCGTCGGGATGCTCCAAGGGGAGGTGCACGACGAGACCGCCTTCCGGCTGGACGGGATCGCGGGCAACGCCGGCCTCTTCGGCACCGCGGGCGACCTCGCGATCTTCGCGCAGATGCTGCTGAACGGTGGCACCTTCGACGGCGTGCGCATCGTGAACGACACGACGATCCGCCGCTTCATCACGCCGGTCGCCGACGCCCGCGCCATCGGATGGGAGGTCGCCGCCCAGGAACGCGGGGCCGGCGAGTTCCTCAGCCTGCACGCCTTCGGCCATGTCGGCTTCACCGGAACCTCGCTCTGGATCGATCCCGAGCGCGAGCTCTTCGTGATCCTCTTGACCAACCGGGTCCACGAACCGCGGGCGAAGCGCCCGGGCATCGTGATCGCCGACGTGCGCCACGACCTCGCCGACGCCGCGGCCCTCGCGATCACCGATGCCCCGGAGCTGAAGGCACTCGCCTGGCCCCGCACCTTTCGCGTGGACCTCGCGCAGGGGTGGACCTCACGCCGCGCCCCGACCGGCCCTCGCCCCACCACGCGCGCCGCCTCACGGACGCGTCAGGCGCGAGGCTGACCCTTTGACCGACGCCCTCTGATGAGCGAGACCCCGATCGACCCGACCACCGGCGCGACCACGCCCGAGGAGACGACCGCCCCCACCACGAGCGGCCCCATCTCCGAGGATCAGGTCCGCCTCGCCCTCCGCCGGGTGAAGGATCCCGAGCTCAACCTCAACATCCTCGACCTCGGCCTCATCTACGAGATCCGCCTCACCGGCGCCGACGTCACGGTCGATATGAGCCTCACCTCGCCCGGCTGCCCGTCAGGGCCCGAGATCATGACGGAGGCCGAGCAACAGCTCAAGGCGCTCCCGGGTGTGGGGACGGTCACGATGAACCTCGTCTGGTCACCGCCCTGGACCCCGGAGCGGATCGAACCGCGCGTGCGCGCCTACCTCGGCTTCTAGCGCACGACCGGCGACGCCGAGGCGCTCGGCGCGACGCGCCGCTTATGACGCGCGGTAGGGCGAGTCCGAGGCGAATGGCGCCAAGGCCTCCACGAAGCCCGCCCCCAGCTCCGCGATCTGCCACTGCCGGAACTCCGGGAGCTGCGTGAGCGCCTGCGGCTCACGCGGGAGCAGTCGGGCGACCGACTCCATCCGCTCGCGTGAGCACAACACCCCGGGATCGAGTTCCAGCCGCGTGGCGGCGGCATCGCGCACCGCCTTGAGCGCGCCCACCTTGTGATCGAAGGTGGGATCCTTCTCCCAGCGCGGCGCCTTGGGGAAGCGCGGCAACTCCCCCTCGGGGACGGCGAGCCCACGCTCGATCGCGGCGAGGATCTCCCCTCCGGCGCGCTCATGGATCCCGCGCGGCATCCCCTTGAGACGGCCCAGCGCGTCCGCGGTGCGTGGCACCGTGCGCACGATGTCGAAGAGCACCTCATTGGCGACGACCCGGAAGGTCGCGCGGTCCAACTTGAGTGCGGTGGCATCCCGCCAGACCACGAGCTCCCGGAAGACCGCGAGCTCCCGTCGCGTGAGGTCGCGCGCCCCCTTCACCTTGAGGAAGGCATTCGCCGGGTCGTCCGGCGCCCAGGCGATCGTCTCGAGCCGACGGAACTCCTCCTGCGCCCACGCGAGCCGCCCACGCTGGCGCAGCTCCTCGTGGAGCACGTCGCGCAACCCGATCAGATGCATGGTGTCCTGCGCGGCATAATCCAGCATGTCGGCGCTCAACGGACGCATCGACCAATCGGCCCGCTGGTGCTTCTTGTCCAACTTGAGCCCGAACGACCGCTCGAGGAGCGCCGCGAGCCCGAACGCCTTGATCCCGAGCAACTGCGCCGCGATCCGCGTGTCGAACACATTCCGGATCTGCCACCCGTAGTCCTGCCGCAGGAGGCGCAGGTCATAATCCGCATCGTGGAAGACGATCTCGACCTCGGGATGCTGCACGAGGTCGCCGAGGAGTGGGAGCGCGCCGACCGCCAACGGGTCGATGATGGCATGTTGCTCGCGCGTGCTCAATTGCAGCAGGTAGATGCGGTCGACGAATCGATGGAAACTCGCCCCCTCGGTATCCAACGCGAGGACCGGGGCCGTGCGGATCATCGAGAGCCAGCGCTCGACCGCCGCATCGGTGTCGAGATAGGTCGCAGGAGGGAGATCGGAGCGAGACGGCGTCACCCGGCGCAATCTACCCGAGGGACCGACCCCTCGCGCCCTTGCCGCAGCCCCGCGACGAGGCCTGATTCCCTAGAGACCTCCGCCGCCTCCCTGTGACCCACGCCCCGACCTCTCAGACCCCCGTCACGCAAGCGGGCCTCATCCGGGCCGCGCTCTTGGTCGTCCTGACCCTCGTCGGACTCCAGCTCCTCTGGTCGGCCCGCTTCCTCGTCCTGACCTCCTTCCTCGGCATCCTCTGCGGCCTCGCCGCCGGCGGCGCCGTGGATCGGATCTGCGCCCGCGTGCGGATCAAGCGCACCATCGCCGCCTCCCTCGTGGTCTTCGGGACCCTGGCGTTCCTGATCACCGTCGCCGCCTGGTCGGGTCCCACCCTGGTCGATCAATCCCAGGAACTCCGCACGAAGCTCCCGGAGGCCGTCCTCAAACTCGAAGGGTGGATCGCCGAGCGTCAGCCGGCGATCCTCGAGATGATCGACCCTCGGGACTCCGTCATCGTGGCCGACCCCGGGCCCGCCGTCGAACCGGTGGCCGCTCCCGCGACGGAACCCACGGCGGACCTCGCGACCGCACCCCCCAGCCGTAGCCGCCTCCTCGGCGCCCTCACCCACTACGGCGCCTCCCTCACCGGCCTCGCCCTGGGCGTCCTCCAGTCGACGATCGCCGTCGCCGGTGCCATCGTCCTCGTCCTCTTCCTCTCCCTCTACGTCGCCGCCGATCCCGAGGTCTATCGCCGCGGGATCATCGCCCTCGTCCCCGTCACGCGACGCGCCAAGGTCGGCGC
>CAIVJV010000224.1 GCA_903906325.1 uncultured Gemmatimonadota bacterium | reverse complement strand
GGGGAAGTAGCTCCACGCGGTCTCCTCCCGCGGGGTATCGCTTCGCCGACGCAAGGCTTCGCAGCGTCGGCTGCGCGACACCCCGCGGTCGGGACCACACGCATCTTTCTTTTGCGGCTTACTTCGCGGGGGCTCTGGGCGTTGCCTGGGGCCCCCACCTTATTTTCCCACTATGGCACTTTCCTCCGAGGCTCGGCAGCGCTACGCCCGGCACCTCGTGCTCCCGCAGGTGGGGGAGGCGGGGCAGGAGCGGTTGGCGCGCGCCTCCGTTTTGATCGTGGGGCTCGGCGGGCTGGGGTCGCCGGCCGCGTTGTACCTCGCGGCGGCGGGGGTGGAACGGATCGGGCTGATGGATTTCGATACCGTCGCGGTGCACAACCTGCAGCGGCAGATCCTGCACGATACGGCGTCGGTCGGGCTGCCGAAGACGGCCTCGGCGCGGGCGCGGCTCGAAGGGCTGAATCCGCTCGTCGCGATCGATACCTGGGCGATGGCGCTCACGCGCGAGAATGCGCGCGGGATCATCGCGGATTACGACGTGGTCATCGATGCGACCGATAGCTTCGGGACGCGGTATCTCCTCAACGACGCCTGCCTGCTCGAGGGGAAGCCCTGCGTGCAGGGCAGCGTGCATCGCTTCGAGGGGCGGCTTTCGGTGTACGGCGCCGCTGAGGGGCCCTGCTATCGCTGTCTGCATCCAGAGCCCCCAGCGCCAGGCACGGTAGAGGATTGCGCGACCGGTGGGGTGCTCGGCGTGCTCCCGGGGATCGTCGGGACGATGCAGGCCACCGAGGCGATCAAGCTGATCCTCGGGATTGGGGAGCCGATCGTCGGGCGAATGCTACTCGTTGATGCCCTCACTATGCGATTCACCGAGGTCGGGATCGCCAAGAACCCAGCCTGTGAATGGTGCGGCACGCGTGTGCGCACCGAATTGGAGACCATCGATGCACACTGTGAACCTGTCATGACGCCGTCGAATATCACCCCCGCTGATCTCTCTGTGCGCCTCGCGCGCGGCGAGCCACTCTTCCTCCTCGATGTGCGTGAGCCATGGGAGGTGGATGTCGCTGTGATCGAAGGGAGCAACACGATCCCGATGTCCGGCGTTCCCGCGCGGATGGCGGAGATCCCCCGGGACCGCGAGGTGGTGGTGATCTGTCACCATGGGATGCGGAGCGCGATGGTCGCGGATTATCTCCGGAGCGCCGGGGTGCCACAGGTCCTCAACCTCACCGGAGGGATCGACCGCTGGAGCGTGGAGGTCGATCCGAGCGTGGCGCGCTACTGAGATGGGAGGGAGCGCGGAGCTCTACTTCGAGGCGATCCTCGCCACCTGGTGGGGACAGCGCACCTTCCGTGCGGTGCGGCGGGAGTCGGCGTTCCGCGAGCGGTATCCGGCGTCGCCCGATGGGATCGTGATCGGGGCGGAGTCGCGGGTCTATCCCGCTGGAGGGGATGGGCCGGTGTTCGCACGGCCGGGTGCCATCGATGGTGCCACTGCCGCGACTAGAGGGCCCAGTGTTGGTGGGGACCGTGCGATCCTCCTCCTGCACGGCTACAACGACGCCCCCACCGCGCTCGACGGCGTCGCGCTGCGCTTGCAGCGCGCGGGGTGGACCGTCGCGGTGCCGCTCCTCCCGGGGCATGGTCGCTCGCTCGAAGCCTTCTGCCTCTGGAGTGCGGGGGAGGC
>CAIVJV010000223.1 GCA_903906325.1 uncultured Gemmatimonadota bacterium | reverse complement strand
CTGCGTCGCCGTGGGTTTCGCCCTGGAGACCGACGACCTCGAGGCGCATGCGGCCAAGAAGCTCGCGGCCAAGTCGCTCGACCTCGTGGTCGCGAACAGCGCGCGCGAGGCGGGGGCGGGGTTCGGCTACGATACCAACCGCGTGACGATCCTCGATCGCGACGGGGGAGTCGAGGCGCTCCCGCTCCTCTCCAAGGCGGAGACCGCTGACCGGATCCTCGATCGGATCGAGGCGCTGCTGTGAGCGAGGCCCACGACCGGCTCCGGCGGTACCTGGCCCAGCGCAAGGAGATGGGGGAACAGGAGTTCGTGCTCGACGCGCTCTCGGTCGACGAGGCGCTCAAGGTGCTGGCGTTCGGCGCGACGCCGCCGGCGGGTGCCGTCCCGACCACAGGGCGATCGGCGGAGAATGCGCCACCCCCACGGGATTCGGAGCGACGGCGCGCCGCCGAGGCGCTCGCGGGGGACGGAGACTGGCGAAAGGCGCTCACGTCGATCGATGCCGCGGCGCCGACCCCTCGCACGAGACCGGCGGTCCCCGAGCCCGCGTCGGTGCCGATGCCCGCCTCGCTGAACCCGCCCAAGAAGGCGGCCCCGCCTGCCGTCATAGAGGCGGCGGAGCGCGTCGCACTCGAGGTGGGGGGTGGGAGCACCCGAAGTGGACGCGAGGACCTTGGCACGCTCCCCGACGTGGCCGCCGCGATCGCCGCCTGTACGGCCTGCTCGCTCGCGGCCGGCGCGTTGAATCACGTCCCAGGTGAGGGGAATCCGCAGGCGGGCTTCGTGATCGTCGGCGAGGCCCCCGGCGCGACCGAGGACGAGCTCGGGCGTCCCTTCGTCGGCAAGTCGGGGGAGCTCCTCACCAAGATCCTCGAGGCGATCCAGTTCCGTCGCGAGGACGTCTTCATCTGCAACGTCCTGAAGCACCGGCCCCCGGGGAACCGCAATCCGACCCCGGCCGAGATCGTGGCCTGTCGGCCCTTCTTGTTGCGGCAGTTGGAGTTACTCCGTCCGCGCGTGATCCTCGCCCTCGGGACGTTTGCCGCGCAGACACTCCTCGAGTCAGATTCCCCCATAGGAAAGTTGCGGGGCATCGAGCATCGCTATCACGGGATCCCACTCGTCGCCACGTACCACCCCGCGGCGCTGCTGCGGAACCCCAATTGGAAACGCCCCGCCTGGGAAGATGTCCAGCTCGCCCGTCGAATTTTCGATCGCGCCTAAATCGGCGTCCCCTGATGCCTTCCGCGACCGTCGGCCCCCGTGGTCGGAGGACGCGGAGCGCGCCGTGCTCGCGGCGATGCTCCTCTCCGCCGACGCGATCGTCACCGCGGCGGAGTTCGTCACCGAGGACATGTTCTATCGGGAGGGGCATCGCCGACTCTTCCGCGCGATGATGGCGGTGCACGCGCGCGGGGCGGTGGTCGACCCCCTCACGCTCTCCACCGAACTCGAGCAGCGCGGGGACCTCGCGGCGGCCGGCGGCAAGGAATACATCGGGGGGCTCCTCGACGAGGTCCCCACGGCGGCCAACGTCGAGCACCACTGCCAGATCGTGCGCGAGAAGGCGCTGCGGCGACGGCTCATCGAGACGGCGACCACGCTCGTCCGCGAGGGCCACGAGAGCCCCGCCGACGCGGCGGAGCTCCTCGATCTCGCCGAGCACAAGATCCTCGAGCTCAACGAGAGCCGTGGCTCGGAGGGCTTCGTCAAGATCAAGTCGCTCCTCTGGTCGGCGATGGAGCGGATCGAACAACTCCGCACCGCCGGCGGCGCCCTCACCGGCGTCCCCTCGGGGTTCAAGGACCTCGATCAGATGACGCTGGGCTTCCAACCCTCGGATCTCGTGATCGTCGCGGCCCGTCCCTCCATGGGGAAGACCGCCTTCGTCCTGAACATCGCGCAGTACGCCGCCATCGAGGGCAACGTCCCCACGGCGATCTTCTCGCTCGAGATGAGCACCGAGTCGCTCCTGATGCGCATGCTCGCCTCCGAGGGCTATGTGGACGCCCAGCGGCTCCGCTCCGGGGCCCTCACGGCGCAGGACGCCTCGAATCTCGCGAAGGCGGCGGCGCTCCTGGGGCAGGCACCGATCTGGATCGACGACACGCCGGGCCTGAGCGTGCTCGAGCTCCGCTCCCGCGCGCGGCGGCTCAAGTCGCAGAACGACATCAAGCTCCTCATCGTCGATTACCTGCAACTCGTGCAGGGACCGGCCAACTCCGAGAGCCGGCAGCAGGAGGTCTCGATGATCTCGCGCTCCCTCAAGGCCCTCGCCAAGGAGCTCAAGATCCCGGTGGTCGCGCTCTCCCAACTCTCGCGCGCCTCCGAGCAGCGTGGCGGGGAGAATCGCAAGCCGCAGCTCTCCGACCTCCGCGACTCGGGTGCGATCGAGCAGGACGCCGACGTGGTGCTCTTCATCTACCGGCCGGAGATGAACGAGCGGCCGTATGACGAGGCGGGGAACCCGCGCATGGTCCCCGGCACGAGCGACATCCCGCTCGATGGCTACGCCGAGGTGATCATCGGCAAGCAGCGCAATGGGCCGACCGGCTACGTGAGGATGCACTTCCGGAAGCAGCATACGCGCTTCGAGAACTGGACCAGCCGCCAGCCGGAGGGGTGAGATGGCGGTGAAGACCAAGTCGGTCTACCGCTGCACCGAGTGTGGGGCCGAGTCGCTCCGGTGGTCGGGCCAGTGCGCGACCTGCCAGGAGTGGAACACCCTGGTCGAGGAGCTGGCCGCGCCGAAGGTCGCCGCGGGAAAGGGTGCGGGGGCCGCGCGGCGACGCGCCGGAGCGGCCGCGTATGGCGAGGGCGGGCAGGTGGTCGCCACCCCGCGCCTCAGCGAGGTCGCCGGCGAGGAATCGCATCGCCTGACCACGGGGATCGCCGAGTTCGACTTCGTCCTCGGCGGTGGGATCGTCCCCGGGTCGATGGTGCTCGTCGGTGGGGAGCCGGGGATCGGGAAGTCGACGCTCCTCCTGCAGGTCGCGGCACGGCTCCAACGGGCGGGTCACGCGGCGCTCTATGTCAGCGGGGAGGAGTCGCCGCTCCAGGTGAAACTCCGCGCCGATCGGCTCGCCTCCGATGCCGGTGCGGTCCAGCTCCTCGGCGAGACCAACCTCGAGACGATCCTCGCCACGGCGGCGTCGGTCGCGCCGGCGGTGATGGTCATCGACTCGATCCAGACCGTCTTCACGGGGGACCTCGAGGGAGCCCCCGGGAATGTGGGGCAGGTCCGTGAATGTGCCGCACGTCTCATGCGGTTCGCCAAGGAGACGGGGACCGCGGTCTTCGTGGTCGGTCATGTCACCAAGGGCGGCGGGATCGCCGGCCCCAAGACCCTCGAGCACATCGTGGACACCGTGCTCTATTTCGAGGGGGAGGGGACGGGGGATCACCGCGTGCTCCGCGCGACCAAGAACCGCTTCGGCTCGGTCGACGAGCTCGGCGTCTTCCGGATGACCACCCAGGGATTGGTCGCGGTGGAGAACCCGAGCGCCCTCTTCCTCGCCGAGCGCGGGGAGGTGCAGGCGAGCGGCTCGGCGATCACCTGTCTCCTCGAGGGGTCGCGCCCGATGCTGCTCGAGGTCCAGGGCCTCGCGGCCAAGGCGGGGTTCGGGACGCCGCAGCGCGTGAGCACGGGGTACGACGGTCGCCGGCTCGCGCTGTTGCTCGCGGTACTCGACAAGCGCGCGGGGCTCTCGTTCGCGCAGCTCGACGTCTTCCTCAACGTGGTCGGCG
>CAIVJV010000222.1 GCA_903906325.1 uncultured Gemmatimonadota bacterium | reverse complement strand
GGCGCGTTGGCTGCGCCTTCGTCGGCCTCACCCCGGCGGGCGAGACCATGATCCAGCGTTACGTGACCCGGCTGGAACGGGATCGTCGCAGCCGGCTCGGCTGACCCGGTTCGTCAGGCGCCGCCATCGCGCAGCCAGCGGGCGGCGTCGATGGCGAAGTAGGTCAGGATCGCATCGGCCCCCGCGCGCTTGAAGGCGAGCAGGCTTTCCATGGCGCACTTCGGGCCGTCCACCCACCCGTTCGCGGCAGCCGCCTTGAGCATCGCGTACTCGCCGCTCACCTGATACGCCACGAGGGGGTGCGGAAAGGCGTCGCGCACCTGCCGGATGATGTCGAGCGCGCTCCCGGCGGGCTTCACCATCAATAGATCGGCGCCTTCATCGACATCGAGCTGCACCTCCACCAAGGCCTCGCGCGCATTCGCTGGATCCATCTGATACGCCCGCCGATCGCCGAACGCGGGCGTGCTCTCCGCGGCCCCACGGAACGGCCCGTAGAACGCCGAGGCATGCTTCGCCGCATAACTCAGGATCGGTGTGTCGAGGAAGCCTGCGACATCGAGGGCGCTCCGGATCGCCGCGACCTGGCCATCCATCATCGCACTCGGTGCCACGATGTCCGCGCCCGCGGCGGCATAGGCCACGGCCGTGCGCCCGAGGATCGGGAGGGTCGCGTCGTTGTCGACGACCCCCGACTGATCGTGCACGATCCCGCAGTGCCCGTGCGCGGTGTACTCGCAGAGGCAGACATCGGCGATCACGAGGAGCCCTGGCGCCAACCGCTTGAGTTCCCGGATCGCCTGGGGCACCGGACCCTGCGGATCCCACGCGCCGGCACCGGTGGCGTCCTTGCGTGCGGGGATCCCGAAGAGGAGCACGCTCCGGATCCCGAGGGAGAGGAGCTCCCGTAACTCCGCCTCGAGTTGATCCACGGAGAGTTGCGCATGGCCCGGCATCGTCTCGATCGGCTTCCGGACCCCACGCCCCTCCACGATGAAGAGGGGATGGATGAGTTGCGTGACGCTCAGCGTGGTCTCGCGCACGAAGGCGCGGAGCGCTGGCGTCCGGCGGGTGCGCCGAGGGCGCAGGCCGTGCAGCGGGGCGTCAGTGGGGGGATGGTCGCTCATGCGGACGGGAGGCGAGGGGAGAGGTCGGTCATCGGGTCAGACCGCCATCGATCGGGCGGTGAGGGAGCGGAGCAGGGCATCGACGAGCCCCGCATCATCATGGGTGGCGGCGACGGCATCGACCGGCCAGCGCGCCTGGCGCGCCGCCTCGGCGGTGACCGGCCCGATGCAGATGATCAGTGGGCGTGTCCCCGCCTCGAGTGAGTCGAGCTCGATCCCCGCGGCGGCGAGCCCCTCCGCGACATGCCGCACCGTCGACCCACTGGTGAAGGTGATCGCATCGACATGCCCGTCGCGCAGGATCTCCACCAGCCCGAGCGAGCCGGCATCGGAGACGGTGCGATAGGCGACCGGCGCGGTGATCCGCGCCCCGCGTGCGATCAGGGCGTCGAACATCGCGGGCCCCGCGAGATCGCCATGCGGCCAGAGCACCGATTCCCCGGGCGCGATCGGGAGCTCGCGCCCGAGCACCTCGCCGAGTGCGCGAGAGGGGATGAAGGCGACCTGCGCGCCGGCCTGCTCGAGTGCGCGCGCGGTCCCGGCACCCACCGCCGCGATGCGGAGCCCCTTCGGCCAGTCGAGTCCGAGTCCGCGCCGCGCCTCGTCCACCGCGCTCACCGCGTTGCCACTGGTGCAGACGAACCAATCGAACCGCGCCAGCTCGCGCACCGCTTCGGTGAGCGGCGTCAGATCCGCTGGCGGGAGCAGGCGGATCGCGGGCGCCACCACTGGGATCGCCCCGAGCGCTCGCAACGTCTCCAACAATCCCGCACTCTGGTGCGCGGATCGCGTGACGACGATGCGTCGGCCGAGGAGGGGGCGGTCACCCATCAGGCGGTCGGATGCGCGGGGAGTCCCGGCGAGGCGAGTGCCTCGGCGAGCAGGGTCGCGCCGCCATCACGCGAGAGCGATGCGGCGGCCCGTTCGCCGATCCGCACCGCATCGGCGAGGGGGCCACGCTCCTCGACGCGGACGACCCGCCCATCGGGGGCGCCGACGAGCGCGCGCAACGTGAGGTGATCGCCGTCGAGTGTGGCGAACCCTGCGAGGGGGGCGTTGCATCCGGCGCCCATCGCGGCGAGGAAGGCGCGCTCGGCCTCCGCCTGCCGGCGACTCGGGAGATGATCGAGGGGCGCGCAGAGGGTGGCCGCCTCGACGTCGTCCGCATGCGCCTCGATCGCGAGGATCCCCTGCGAGACGGCGGGGAGCATCGTCTCCGGTTCGAGGTACTCCGTCACCCGTCCTTCCCAGCCGAGGCGCGTGAGACCGGCGGCGGCGAGGACGATCGCGTCGTAGTCCCCGCGGTCGAGCTTGGCGAGCCGGGTGTCGACGTTGCCACGGATGTCGAGACAGATGAGATCGGGGCGGAGCGCCTTCAATTGACAGGCGCGCCGCGGACTGCTGGTTCCCACGCGTGCCCCGTGGGGGAGCTCGACGAGCCGACCGGCGCGCGAGATCAGGGCATCACGTGGGTCCACACGCTCCGAGTACGCGACGATCGTGAACTCGGCAGGGAGGGTCGAGGGGAGATCCTTCGCACTGTGCACCGCGAGGCGCACGCGCCGTGAGCGCAGGGCCTCCTCGATCTCGGCGACGAAGAGCGAGTTGCGGCCGATCGCGGCGAGGGGGCGGTCCTGGATCTCGTCGCCTCGGGTGCTGATCCGCTCTAATGAAACGGTCAGTCCGGGGTGCAGGGCACAGAGGCGGTCCTTCACATGGTTGGACTGCCAGAGCGCGAGCTGACTCGCACGTGTCCCGATGATCAATGACGTCCCAGCCACCAACCGGCACCCCCGGGGGAGGGGAGGGAAACCTGGACAGACCTTGCCCGAGCCTCCCGCCACATGTCGAGCCCTCACGGGCTTCCACCGCGAAGATACGACCGAAACCGCCATCTGTCACGCCTTCCGATCGTCAAGAGAACTGGACGGACGAGTCCTAATTTTGCCTAGTGCTTTTTTACGGTCCGCACCGTATATAGGGGGACGCGCCCACCCAGATGGATGGGGGGGCGTTCCCCCCAGTCGGTCCCAGATGTCCCCTACCGATCGCCCCCCTATCGGTACCCATCACCTCCCCGCCCGCGACGCCCTCGCGCCGGTCGGGTTGCAGGCGCATGGGGTCGGACTGGTCGTCACCGATCCTGGGCTCACCATCGTGCAGGTCACGGCACAGATCGCCGACCTCATCGGGTGGGATCCCTCGGCGCTCCTCGGATGCTCGATCGATCGTCTCGGCCCCGACCTGCTCGCCGCGGTCCATGCGATGCAAGCGGAGGCGAGTGTCGTGGCGCCGCATCCGACGCGCGTGCGGCTCACGGGCGCCCGCGGCCCGATCCATGCGACGCTGCAGCTGCATCGCGTCGCGCCGAATCACCTCCTCATCGAACTCGACGACCTGCAGCGGCGGACGATCCCAGCCCGTGACGACCTCACGGCGCGACTCTCCACGATGGTGGGACGCTTAGGGTCGGCGAACTCGCTCCCCGCATTGGCGGAGATCGTGTGCGAGGAGATCCGTCTGTTGACCGGCTATGACCGGGTCGCGGTGCATCGGCTCGATGAGGCGGGGCACGCCGAGGTGATCGCGGAGTCGCGCCGGCGGGGCCTGACGGACTATCTGCATCGCCGCTTCCCTTCGACCGCGGTCCCGCTCATCGCGGGGGATCGGCTCCTCCGTCGGAAGTGCTTCCTCTTGAGCGATGCGAGTCTGGCCCCCGTGCCGTTGGTTCCCGCGCACGAGGACGCGCCGGCACCGCTCGACCTCTCGATGCTCGGGCTCGCGGCGGTCCCCGATGCCGTTCGGGCGCGGCTCCGGAGCGAAGGGGTCCTCGCGACCTTCGAAGCGGCGCTCTCGCATGAGGGGCGTCTCTGGGGGGTGATCCGCTGTCAGCACCATGCCGCGCGGCATCTCCCCTTCGATGTCCGCGCCGCGTGCGAACTGATCGCCGAGGTGGTCTCGACGCGGATCTCCGCGCTCGAGCACTACGCCGAGGCACAGGCCGAGGTGTTGGTGCGCCGGTTAGAGCACCGTCTCATCGAGGCCACCGGTGGTGATGGCGATTGGCGTCGCGCGCTCTTCGAAGCGCCGCGTCAGCTCTTGCAGCCTTTGGGGGCCACGGGCGCCGCGCTTCTCTTCGATGGGGAGATCACCTCGACGGGTGAGGTCCCCGCGCTTGGCGATCTCCGGGCCCTCTTCAGCTGGCTCGACACGCAGGAGGTGGCGCCCGTCTTCGCCACGGCCGCCATCGCGAAGTTGCATCCGCCGCTCGCCGGTCTGACGCGGACCGCCGCGGGGGTGCTCGCGGTGCGCGTCGGTGGGGTGCGCGGGGAGTATCTCGCCTGGTTCCGGCGTGAACAGCTCCGGGACGTGACGTGGGGCACCGGTCCCGCTCGGGACCGTGGTACGCGCGGGTCGGACGCCGAGGCCCAGGCCGCGGCGCCCACCGGGTGGCACGAGCTCGTCCGCGACACCGCGCTCACCTGGAAGATGCGGGAGTGTGCGATCGCCAAGGCGATCGGGGCCTCGCTCGCGGATATGGTGCTCCAGCTCCGTGCGGTGCGGGTGCTGATCGCCGAGAATCAGCTCGCCGCGATGCGGCGGACGATCGAGGCCTCGGACGATCCGGTGGTGATCGCCGATGAGCGGGGCGAGATCCTCGTCGCGACGCGAGCCCTCGATTGGCTGATCGGCGGGCCGCATCGTACGATCGAGACGCTTCGTGACCTCGCTGCCTGCTTCGACGATGTGCCACGGGCGGAGACGATGCTCCAGCAACTCCTCACCGATCGTCGGCCGTGGCGCGGCGAGTTGCGCCTGATGGCGCGCGGTGGGGAACCTGGCACCCCGGTGGCCCTGCGGGCCGATCCGATCCCCGGGTTCGATGGGGGACTCTTCGGGGTGATCATCATGCTCACCGACCTGACGCAGCGC
>CAIVJV010000221.1 GCA_903906325.1 uncultured Gemmatimonadota bacterium | reverse complement strand
GTTCGCCTTCCCCGCCTCGACGCCGGCGCGAGATCTCTGGGAGGTGCGCGCTCGTGTGGTGACCCGCGTGGGCCCGACCCTCAGCCTCATCGCGAACGCGTACGGCGGGACGGCCGAACCGAACGGCAACAGTCAGCGGCTCGTCTCGCGCGTCGGCGGGGACGTTCGCCTCGTCTCTGGCCCGCTCAAGGTGATCGGCTCGGCTCGCTTCAACGATTTCGGTCCCTACGACTACCATCGAGATTTCAATCTGACCTTCCCCGCCCAGTTCATGACCGACGTCGCCTACGTCTTCGGCAAGCCACAGTGGTTCGACCTCCCGGAGACCAAGCTTGGGCTCCGCGGGACCTGGCGTTCGCTCGACCGCTACTCGCCGCGGTACTGCCCGACGACCGCGACGACCGCGGCCGGCGACACGGTCTGTGATGGCGGGGCGCCCGGGTACCCGCTCGGACGGGAATGGGAGATCCGCAGCTATCTCACGGTGGCCTGGTGAGCGCCCCCGCCATGCCCCGCCCCACCGATGTGATCGCGGTGGAGTCCCGTGTCGAGGCGTGCCTTTCGCGTCTCAAGCTCGAGGAGAAGCTCGGGCAGATGATCATGGGGGAGCGCGCGTCCACCACGCCGGAGGACGTCCGCCACTGCCACCTCGGCGCCGTCCTGAGCGGATCGGGGTCGGTCCCGGGCACCAACACGCCCGCGGAATGGGTGGCGCTGAACGACGCCTATTGGGCGGCGTCGATGGATGACGCGGGTGATCGGTCACCGATCCCTCTGCTCTACGCGGTCGATGCGGTCCATGGGCACGCGAACGTGCGCGGCGCGACCATCTTCCCGCACCAGATCGGTCTCGGTGCCGCGCGGGATCCTGACCTGATCGAGCGCATCGCGCGCGTCTGCGCCGCCGAGGTGCTGGCCACCGGCCTCGACTGGAACTTCGCGCCGACGCTCGCCGTGGTGCAGAACGTCCAGTGGGGGCGCACCTACGAGAGCTTCTCGGACGACCCCGCCCTCGTCGCGGCGTACGCAGGGCGGTTCGTGACCGGGATGCAGGGGACGCTCGATGACGATGGCGTCATCGCCTGTGCCAAGCACTTCATCGGCGACGGCGCGACCTCGGAGGGGATCGATCAGGGCGATGCGACGCTGACGATGGAGCAGTTGGAGCGTACGCACCTCCCCCCCTACCTCGCCGCCCTGCGGGCCGACGTGCAGACGGTGATGGTCTCGTTCAACAGCGTCAATGCGGTGAAGTGCCATGCCCATCGTGAGCTCCTCACCGACCTGCTCAAGGGCCGACTCGGCTTCACCGGGCTCGTGGTCTCGGACTGGGACGGCGTGGATCAGGTCGACGAACAGCTGGAGACGGCGATCGTCCACTCGGTCAATGCGGGCGTCGACATGATCATGTGCGCCACCGACTGGCGCGGTCGCCTCGACGGGCTGGCATCAGGGGTCGCCTCCGGCGCGATCCCGATGACGCGAATCGACGATGCGGTGCGACGGATCCTCCGCGTGAAGGTGCACGCCGGTCTCTTCGACCGCCCCCGTCCGTCAGCCCGCCCCGGGGTCAGGACGGCGACGTTCGGGAGCGCGGCGCACCGAGCCGTGGCCCGTGAGGCGGTCCGTCGGTCTCTCGTGCTCCTCCGACACGAGGGGGCGGTGCTCCCGCTGCGCCCGACCCAGCGGATCCTCGTGGCGGGCAAACATGCCGATGATGTGAGTCATCAATGCGGCGGATTCAGCGCCGCATGGCAGGGGACGCATGGGAATGAGGCGATCGAGGGGGGCACCTCGATCTGGCAGGCCATTCGGGCGCGGACGTCGGACGCGACCCTCAGTCTGGATGGGAGCGCCGCCGATGCGGAGCGGCACGATGTGGCGGTCGTGGTGATCGGTGAGATGCCGTACGCCGAGGGGATGGGGGACATCCGTCCGGGGGGGCGGATCACTCCCC
>CAIVJV010000220.1 GCA_903906325.1 uncultured Gemmatimonadota bacterium | reverse complement strand
AGCGGGAGCTCGACCGTCTCCCCCTTGGGGATATGGATCACGACGCCGTCCTGCATGAACGCCGTGTTGAGCGCGGTGAAGGCCGCGGCATCGAAGGCCGCGAGCGTGCCGAGGTGCGCGTGCAGCCACTCCGGCGACGCACGCAGCGCGTCGGAGAGGGTCGCGACCTCCACCTCGGCGGGGAGCTCGGAGAACTGCGAGAGCCCCGGCTCGAAGCGCCCGTTCACGAAGACCAGGCGATGCCACGAGGGGTCGAGGATCCACGGGGCGAGGTCGGCCGCGGTGAGCGTCGTCGCGGCGGGCTTGACCCCCTTGAAGGTCCGCTCGGCGATCGGCGCCACCGAGGTGAAGTGCCAATCCTCGTTGCGCGTGGTCGGGAAGCCGAGCGCGGTGAAGCGCTCGAAGGCCTGTTGCCGGAGCGCGGAGAGCCACGCAGGGGCTCCCGCTGGAGTCGCCAACGCGGCGAACTGATCGGTGTACTTGAGCGGGGTCACGCCGGCACCGGCTCCAGGAGCCAATCATAGCCCTTGGCCTCGAGCTCGAGCGCGAGCTCCTTCCCACCCGACTTGATGATCCGGCCGCCGGCGAGCACATGCACGTGGTCGGGGACGATGTAGTTGAGGAGGCGCTGGTAGTGCGTGACGAGGATCGTCGCGTTGTCGGGGCGCTTGAGCTTGTTCACCCCTTCGGCGACGATGCGAAGCGCGTCGATGTCGAGCCCCGAGTCGGTCTCGTCGAGCACCGCGAGCTTGGGCTCGAGCACCGCCATCTGCAGGATCTCGTTGCGCTTCTTCTCGCCGCCGGAGAAGCCGGCGTTCACGGAGCGCTGCATCATCGAGGCATCCATCTCGACGACCTTGAGCTTCTCTTCCATCACATCGAGGAACTCGATCGGATCGAGCTCGGGCTGGTTGTGCGCCTTGCGGATCTCGTTGTACGCCGCGCGGAGGAAGTAGGCGTTGGTCACGCCGGGGATCTCGATCGGGTACTGGAAGGCGAGGAAGACGCCGGCCTGCGCGCGCTCCTCCGCCTCGAGCTCGAGGAGGTCCTGGCCGTCGTACTCGATCGTACCCGAGGTGACCTCATAGCCGGGGTGCCCGGCGATCACCTGCGCGAGGGTCGACTTGCCGGAGCCGTTCGGCCCCATGATGGCGTGCACTTCGCCCGCGTTCACGGTGAGGGAGATGCCCTTGAGGATTTCTTTCTCGCCGGCGGAGGCGTGGAGATTCGTGATCTTCAGCATGGAATGGAAAGAGGAGAGATGATGGTGGGAGGACGACTCAGCCCACCGAGCCTTCGAGCGAGATCCCGAGCAGCTGCTGCGCCTCGAGCGCGAACTCCATCGGCAGCTCCTTGAAGACCTCCTTGCAGAACCCCGCGACGATCAGGCTGATCGCGTGCTCCGCGTTCAGCCCGCGCGCCTTGCAGTAGAAGATCTGATCCTCACCGATCTTCGACGTGCTCGCCTCGTGCTCTAGGGTCGCCGAGTTGTTGGCGACCTCGATGTACGGGAAGGTGTGCGCCCCGCACCTGTTGCCGATCAGCATCGAGTCGCACTGCGTGTAGTTGCGTGCGCCCGCCGCCTTCGGGAGGACCTTCACCTGTCCACGGTAGGAGTTCTGCCCCTGGCCCGCGCTGATCCCCTTGGAGATGATCGTCGAGCGGGTGTTGCGCCCGATATGGATCATCTTGGTCCCGGTGTCGGCCTGCTGCTTCCCGTTCACCACGGCGACCGAGTAGAACTCGCCGACCGAGTTATCGCCCTGCAGGATGACCGAGGGGTACTTCCAGGTGATCGCGGAGCCCGTCTCCACCTGCGTCCACGAGATCTTGGCGTCGGTGAAGGCCTTCCCGCGCTTGGTGACGAAGTTGTAGATGCCGCCCTTCCCCTCGCTGTCGCCGGCGTACCAGTTCTGCACGGTCGAGTACTTCACCGTCGCGCGGTCGAGTGCGACGATCTCGACGACCGCGGCGTGGAGCTGGTGCTCATCGCGCTTGGGGGCCGTGCATCCCTCGAGGTAGCTCACCGAGGCGCCCTCATCGGCGACGATCAACGTCCGCTCGAACTGCCCCGTGTTGGCGGCGTTGATGCGGAAGTAGGTCGAGAGCTCGAGGGGGCATTTGACGCCCTTCGGCACGTAGACGAAGGAGCCATCGGAGAAGACCGCCGAGTTGAGGGCGGCGAAGAAGTTGTCGGAGTAGGGGACTACCGAGCCGAGGTACTTCTGCACGAGCTCGGGGTGCTCGCGCACCGCCTCGCCGAAGGAGCAGAAGATCACGCCGGCCTTGGCGAGCTCCTCCTTCATGGTGGTACCGACCGAGACCGAGTCGAAGATCGCGTCGACGGCGACGCCGGCGAGTCGCTTCTGCTCGGTCAGGGAGATGCCGAGCTTCTCGTAGGTCTTGAGGAGCTCCGGATCGACCTCGTCCAGCGACTGGAGCGGCTTCACGCTCTTGGGCGCCGAGTAGTAGGTATGCGCCTGGTAGTCGATCGGCTCATAGGAGACGTTGGGCCACGTGGGCTCCGTCATCGTCTGCCAGCGGCGGAAGGCCTTGAGGCGCCACTCGAGGAGCCACTCCGGCTCCTCCTTCTTCTTGGAGATGAGGCGGACCGTCTCTTCGGTGAGGCCCGGCGGGATCGTGTCGGTATCGACGTCCGTCACGAATCCGTACTGGTACTCTTTATTGACGAGGGTTTCGATGGTCGCGGACATGGGTACGTCAGGGGTTAGGCGGGTCCAGCGGGAGTTCCGGAATAGACTAGAAAACTACTCGGGAATACCCCGGGACTCAATAAACGCCAGCGGGGTTGGCGTCGTGCCAACCCCGCGCGGGGCCGAGAGATAGGACGGTTTTCGGACCCTTGGGTCCCCGGTGCGCGGGAAACCCTGACCCGGAGGCGGCCGGATCCCGCGCTGCCTACATGGTGATCCGCGGCTTCGACACCTCGGCCCGCCCGATCGTCCCCTGATCGGTCCCGAACCAGAGCAGCCCCGTCTTCCTGTCGAAGTACATGTGGCGGATGGTGTTGTTGGTCGGCTTCCCGATCGCGGTCTGCCCGAAGAAGCGCTTCGCCTTGGGGTCGTACCCCACGAGGGAGGTCCCCTGATTGGGGACGTTCTGCGTCACCCAGATCCGGTCCTTGTCGTCGGAGGCGAGACCGTAGGGAAGCGCGCCCGCGCCGGCGGGGACGGGGATCTCCTCGATCTTCCCGGTCTTGGGATCGAGCCGCCCGAGGATCCCGCGGGTGTAGTCCCCGTACCAGATGATGTCATCCGAGGTCACGGCGATACGCCGTCCACGAGCCCGCTCATTGGGAAGCTTGTAGGTGGTCACCTTCATCGTCGCGGGATCGATCGAGGCGATCTGGTCGACGCCGAAGAGGTTGAACCAGGGGGTTCCCTTGGAGTTAATCACGATCCCATAGGGGCGCGTGCGCTCCCCGGTGAAGGCGAGACGGATCTTCCCCGTCTTGGTCTCCAGATGCCCCACGGCGCCGGAGTTCTGCGCGGTGAACCAGATATCGCCACGCGCATCGAAGATCAGCGTATGCGGATCCTTGACCTTGGCGTCGGGCATCGGGTAGCGCGTGATCTCCCCCGTGGCCGGGTTGAGCTTCCCGATCATCCCGTTGCGATTGCCGGCATACCAGACCATCCCCGCCTGATCGACGATCAGGTTGTGGGGATTCGTACCAGGGTCGATCTCGAACTTGGTGAACTGCCCCGTGCGCGGGTCGAGTCGGGCGATGTAGTTCCCCTGCTGCCCGACGAAGAACACGCGGCCGTCCGGCGCGACATACGGGTCGCGCGGGCGACCCTCGGCGCCACCATACGGCACCTCCCACTCCTGCGATGGGGTGGCCTGGGCGGCAAGATGGGAGGTGGGAGACGGGACGAAGGAGATACAGCTGGCGAGGGTGATGGTCGTGAGAAGGCGCATGGGATACATGGTTGAAGGCTTGATGCTGAAAGCTTAAAGCGTTGAGCCTTTAGCTTTCAGCGCTCCTGACAGAAATCTGCGATCAATCCGCGAGTGTTTTGGCGGCTCGGCGGATCGCCGCTTCCGCCAACGGCACCTTATACGCATTCCCGGGGAGCGGTGTTGCATCGTACAGCGCCCGTGCGGCGAGGGCGTCGATGCTCTCCGCATCGAGCCCGCCGACGGCGATGTCCTCCTCCACCGAGTGCGGGGCGCGCCACGGGCCGGCGGCCACACCGCCAAGGACGATCCGCACCGCGCCATCCGTGCGACGCACGCCAGCGCAGGAGACCAGGGCGAGATCGAACGCGCCCCGTTGCGTGAGCTTCTCCCAATGCTGCGCCCCCTCGCGCGCCGCCGCATCGAGATGCACGGCGACGACGATCTCATCGTCCGCGAGCACGGTCTCGCTCGTCGGGTTGTTCGCGGCACCATCGTACAGCGCGTCGATCGAGAGCATCCGTGTGCCACGCACGGACCGCACCTCGACCTGCGCATCGAGCGCCATCAACGCCACCGCGGGATCCGACGGATGCACGGCGTGGCAGGTCCCACTCGCGAGGATCGCGTGGTAGACATGTTCGCCCTCCACGGCGGAGCATGCGGTCCCGCCGTGCTTGAAGCACGAGATGCCCGAGCGGAAATACCAGCACCGTTGCCGCTGCGCGAGGTTCCCGCCGAGGGTCCCCATCGCGCGGAGCGCCGGACTCCCCACGGCGGCGCAGGCTGCGCGCAGCACCGGGAAGGCGGCGAGTTCCGGCGCCTCCGCGAGGGTGGTGACGCGCACCCCGGCGCCGATCCGCACCCCGCCATCGGACTGCACCGTGATCGTCGCGAGCTCCGGGAGCCGCTCGAGT
>CAIVJV010000219.1 GCA_903906325.1 uncultured Gemmatimonadota bacterium | reverse complement strand
CCTCGAGCTCGCCCGTGCCCTTCTTGATGGCGCGCTCGATGTTCTCCTTGGGGCACGACTGGGCCTTCGCGTTCTCGATCGCGGTGCGCAGGCGCGGGTTGCCGTCCGGGTCCCCGCCCCCCGCCTTCGCCGCGACGGTGATCTCACGTAGCAGCTTCGTGAAGATCGCCCCGCGCTTGGCGTCAGCCGCGGCCTTGTAGTGCTTGATCTGCTTCCATTTACTGTGGCCGGCCATCGGACATCGAGGGAGAGGAGGTGGGTCGTCCGGTCTTCAGCGCCACCGAACAGTCAGGCCGCCGCGGAACCCGGTGAGGCTCGTCTCGGTGCCATCGGCGGTGGAGAAGAGCGCGCCGGTGCTGAGCCCGACCGAAGAATACACCGTGAACGCCCCGAGTCCGAGCCGCGCCTGGACGTCGTCCCGGACCCGGGCCGTCTTCCCGACCTCGAGGTACGTCGTGGAGGCGCGACGGGCCGCGGTCAGGTCACCCACCGCCTCGGCGGCCAACCCCGCGTAGAGGGCACTCACCCCGTCGGCGGGATCGAGTTGCCGCGCGGCCTCGAGCACCGTGCGCGCCTCCTCGTAGCGCTTGGCCTTGTAGTAGGCGATCCCGAGCGCCCGGAGCGCGGGGACACTCTGCGGGGCTCGCGCCCGCGCCGCCTCCAACCGCGGGATCGGGTCCCGACCCTGCCCCTGGGCGGCCACCGCGACCGGCACGACGAGGGCGATGCACGTCAGGAGGCGTAACCACACCATGGGGATCTCCGACCGAGTCGATCTGGGATACCAGCGCGCATGCGCGAGCATCCAAATGTTATGGCGCGCGCGGGGGAGCGAGCAAGGCGATCGGCGCGCTGTGCAGGGCCTCGAGCAAGCGCCCCACCTCGCGCCGCGCCGACCGGTCCAGTGGGAGCGCCACCAACTCCAGGAGCGCCGAGAGCGCCTCGGCGGCCCCCTGTGGGCTGTGGCCTTCGGAACTCGCGATGCACCGGAGCATCGCGGTCCGCGTCTTCGCTGCGAGGGTCACCGAGGTGAGCCAGCTCCGTGCCGCCTCGGCCCGGGCCCCACGGGTCCCTGCCGGCAGCGCCACCTCTGGGCAGAGGCCGGCGACGAGCCGCGTCGCCATCAGCACCCCGAGCCACGCCTCCCGCTCCCCACCGATCGGGGCCCGCGCCGCGGCCGCGAGGAGCGCCGGGCAGGGGAATCCGACGCGCGTCGGGGAAAAGGAGGGAAGGGCAGGGGCCATGGGGCCAAAGTGACGCGGGAGTGGGGGACGGGGGAAGGGGCGCGTATCTTTGAGGGATGCGCGTGTACCGGCGGCTCCTGCGGTTCCTGCGACCGCACGCGTGGCGGCTCGGCGGCAACGTCGTCCTGAACGTCCTGGCGGCGGCCCTCGACGGGATCGCCTTCACCCTGCTCATCCCCTTCCTGAACACCCTGTTCGGGCTCCCCTCGCAGATCGCGACCGGGATGGGATGGCTCAGCGCCCTCCAGCAGGCCCTCATCGGTCCCTTCCTGGACCCGGCCGACCCCATGGGGTCGCTCCGTGCCGTGATCCTCGTGATCCTCGGGATGGTCGCCCTCAAGAATCTCTTCCTCTGGGGCGGCGGGCAGTTCGGCGCCTCGCTCCAGGAATACATCACCCGCGACCTCCGGCACGCGGTCTTCTCGCATCTGCAGCGGCTCCCACTGGTCTGGTTCAGCCGGACCCGCACCGGACAGGTGATCGCCCGTGTCCTCACCGACACCGAGCAGACCAAGGCGGTGCTGGCCGAGGTCGCGACCCGCTCCATCCAGAATGTGGCGACGATCCTCGTCACCGTCGTGATCCTCTTCCGCATGTCGCCACGCCTGACGCTGGTGGCGCTCGTGATCGCCCCCGCGGTGATGGCGGTGCTGCAGCCGCTCCTGCGCAAGCTGCGGAAGGGGCATCGTCGCCTCCGGCAGGAGTACGGCGAGATGACGAGCGTGCTGCAGGAGGTGGTGAGCGGGATCCGCCTCGTGAAGTCGTTCCGCGGCGAGCCGTATGAGGATGCGCGCTTCCTCGGGGCCTCCGCGCACTATTCGCGTGGGATGACCCGCATGCAGCGCCTCGCCCTCTTGGCGGGGCCGCTCACCGAGGTGCTCGGGACGATCATCGCGCTCGGGGTGCTCTGGATCGGCGCGCGCGAGGTGCTCCAGACACGCACGATGGACGGCGGGATCCTCATCACCTTCATGGTGCTGGTGATGCGCCTCCTGCAGCCGATCAAGCAGCTCTCGCAGGCGCCGACCACCGCCCAGCAGTCTCTCGCGGCGGCGGAGCGCCTCTTCGAGGTGCTCGATCAGCCCACCGAAACCGCGACCGATCGCGGCACACGCGCGCTCGATGGTGTGCGGGAGGGGGTCACCTTCGATGGCGTCGATTTCTCGTACGGTGCGGAGGCGGTGCTGCAGGGGATCTCCCTCACTGCGCCGCGCGGCTCCGTGGTCGCCCTCGTCGGGGCGAGTGGGGCGGGGAAGAGCACCCTCGTCGATCTCATCCCGCGCTTCATCGAGCCCACGGCTGGCCGCATCATGATCGATGGCGTCGACACGCGCGAGCTCAAGCTCGAATCGCTGCGTGCCCTCACCGGGATCGTGAGTCAGGACACCGTCCTCTTCTACGACACGGTGCGCGCGAACATCGCGTACGGGGCGGAGTCGCGGTACCCACAGGAACAGGTCGAGGCGGCGGCGCGCGCCGCCAACGCACACGAGTTCATCGTGGCCCTCCCGCAGGGGTACGACACCGTACTCGGCGAGCGCGGCACGCGCCTCTCCGGGGGGCAGCGTCAGCGCCTCGCCATCGCGCGTGCGCTCCTCACTGACCCGCCCATCCTCATCCTGGATGAAGCCACCTCCGCCCTCGACACCGAGAGCGAACGGCTCGTGCAGGAGGCGATCGATCGGCTCCTCGCGGGACGGACGGTCTTCGTGATCGCGCACCGCCTCTCCACGGTGGTCCATGCGGCGCAGATCCTCGTCATGGAGCAGGGGCGGATCGTCGAGCGCGGGACGCATGCGGAGTTGTTGACGCGCGGTGGCGCCTACGCGCGGCTCCACGCCATGCAGCAGCGTCCCGCCGAGTCGGGTGATGTCGTCGGCTGAGCCGGCGGCCCGTCGCACGCCGCCCACCCTCGCGCAGCGGATCGAGTTCGGGGCGCTGCGGGGCGTGGCCGCGCTGCTGCGCCCCTTCGGCTGGCGCATGGCCTCGCGCGTGGGCGCCGCGGTCGGTGGGCTCGCCTGGTGGCCCCTCCGGTTGCGCGCCGCGCGCGTGAGGCGCACCATCCGCGCCTGCTTCCCTGAGATGGCCGAAGCGCAGGTCCGTGCCACCGCGCGCGCCTCGTATCGGGGGCTCGGCCGTACCGCCTTCGAGGCGATCTATCTCTCCCGCGCGGGTCGCGAGGAGGTGCTGCGCGCCTTCGCGGCAGTGGTAGGGGAGGAGGTCCTCGCGGCGGCCTATGCGCAGGGACGCGGGGTGATCCTCGTCGCAGGGCACCTCGGCAATTGGGAGCTGAGCGGGGCCTACGTCGCCGCGCGCGGGTATCCGGTGGATGGGATCGCGATGCATATGGCGAATCCCCTCTCCGACCGCTTCTTCCAGCGGACGCGTGAGCGCCTCGGCATGGGGGTGATCTTCGACGATCAGGCGGTGCGCGCCGTGCCGCGGGCGTTGCGCGCGGGACGCGGCGTCGGCTTCCTCTCCGATCAGAGCGCCAAGGGGCTCGCCAGCACGATGATCCCCTTCTTCGGTCGCCCGGCGCGCACCCCGCGTGGCGCCGCGGTCTTTGCCCTCCGCGATGACCTCCCGATGGTCTTCCTCGCCGCGCTGCGCCGTCCTGATGGTCGGTACACCGCGTACTTCGAATCGGTCACGGTGGTGCGCACCGGGGATCGTGACGCGGACGTGCACGCCACCGCCCTCGCCTATACCCAGGTGCTGGAGCGCCTCGTGCGCGCGCACCCCGAGCAGTACTTCTGGCAACATCGTCGGTGGAAGGGCCAACCCGCCGACACCCCGCCCCATCTGCGGGAGCCCTGAGATGACCACCGGCTACGATGTGCAGGCGCTGCGCGCGCGCGAATATCCCTGGGAGGCGCGCGGCGACGCGATCCATCTCGACCACGCGAGCATCGGGGTGGTCCCGCAACGCTCGCGCGAGGCCCTCGCGGCCTACAACGACAAGCGCGCCGAGATGCATGCGATGCGCGCCGAGGACTTCTTCCCGCGGTTGGACCGGGCGCGTGCGTTGGCCGCGCAGCTGATCGGCGCGTCGCCCGAGGAGATCGCCCTCACCACGAGCACCAGTTGGGGGATCAATCTCGCGGCGTATGCGCTGCCGCTCGGGCCCGGTGACCTCGTCCTCGGGAGCGACGGGGAGTTTCCCGCGAACGTCTATCCCTGGATGTCGGCGTCCAAGGTCCGGGGCTTCACCTACGAGCTCGTCCCGATGATCGGGCGTACGGTGGATCAGGCCGCGATCCTCCAGCGCATCGCGACCGATCCCCGGGTGAAGGGGGTCGCGTTGAGCTGGGTCTCCTTCTGGACCGGGGAGAAGATCGATCTCGACGCCATCGGGGCGGCCTGCCGCGCGCGGGGGATCTGGTTCGCCGTCGATGCCATCCAAGGGCTCGGGCCCTGCGTCTTGGACCTGTCACGCACGCCGGTCGACCTCATCTCATTTGGCGCGCAGAAGTGGCTCTGCTCCCCCTGGGGGGCGGCCTTCGCCTACGTGCGCCGCGAGCTGATCGCGCAGATGAAGCCCCCCGCGGCGGGGTGGCTCTCGCAGGCGAGCGCGGGGGATTTCAATCGCTTCCTCGACTACGATCCCGCCTGGCGGAGCGATGCGCAGCGCTTCGAGGTCGGCTCGCTCCCCATCCAGGACTTCGTCGGGATGAACGCGACGCTCGAGCTCTTCTTGGAGCTTGGAACGGCCAACATCGAGCGTCATGTCGCGACGCTCGTCGAGCGTGTGATCGCGGGTCTGGCCACGCGCCCTGATGTCGAGATCTATACCCCGCGTGATCCCGCCCGCCGCGCCGCGATCGTCGCGGTCCGCACCCCTGATGTCGCTGCCGACTCGCAGCGCCTCCGTGCGGCGAACATCGTGCATGCCGTCCGTGAAGGGGCGATCCGTCTTGCCCCGCACTTCCATAACACTGCGGACGACATCGACCGCGCCCTCTCGCTCCTCGTATGACCGCCTCCCTCGACGCGCTCATCGCGCGCCGTCGCACCTTCGCGATCATCTCGCACCCGGACGCCGGCAAGACCACCCTCACCGAGAAGCTCCTCCTCTACGGCGGGGCGATCCATCAGGCCGGCGCGGTCAAGGCGCGGAAGTCGCAGCGCCACGCGACCTCTGACTGGATGGCGCTCGAACAGGAGCGCGGGATCTCCGTCACCTCCTCGGTGCTCCAATTCGAGTATCAGGGGTACCAGGTGAATCTCCTCGACACCCCTGGTCACCAAGACTTCGGCGAGGACACCTACCGCACCTTGGTCGCCGCGGACAGCGCGGTCATGCTCCTCGACAACCGCAAGGGCGTCGAGGAACGGACCCGCCAGCTCTTCGATGTCTGCCGTCGGCGCCGGATGCCGATCTTCACTGTCGTCAACAAGTGCGATCGCGTCGGGGAGGATCCCTTGAAGCTCGTGAGTGATCTCGAAGCCGAGCTCGGGATCACCGCCGTCGCCGCGCACTGGCCCATCCATATGGATACCGACGATCAGGGCACGATCTTCGTCGGCGTCTACGATCGTCGCCACCGCCGCGCGCATCTCTTCGAGCGGGGCACGCACCACGGCGCGCAGCGCGTCGAGACCGATGTCGTCGAGCTCTCGGGCCCTGATGACCCGACGCTCGTCGCCGCCCTCGGTGGCGGCGAATACGCTGAGCGCGCGGCGGCGAATCTCGCCCAAGCGGTCGAGCTCTTGGAGCTCGCCGGCCACGAGTTCAGCGCCGAGGCGATCCTCGCCGGGGAGCAGACTCCGGTCTACTTCGCCTCCGCGATCACCAACTTCGGCGTCGAGCCCTTCCTGCAGGACTTCCTCCCGCTCGCGCCATCGCCCGTCGCGCGCGAGAGCTCGGCTGGGCTCGTGGCCCCGGCGAATCCCGCCTTCACCGGCTTCGTCTTCAAGGTGCAGGCGAACATG
>CAIVJV010000218.1 GCA_903906325.1 uncultured Gemmatimonadota bacterium | reverse complement strand
GCATGGTCGGGATGCGAGGGGAGGCCCGGGTAATGGACGCGACGGACCTCCGGGCGGGTCGATGCCCAGGTGGCGATCGCCATCGCCGACGCATTGCTCCGCTCGACGCGCACGCCCAGGGTCTTGAGGCCGCGCTCGAGGAGCCAGACCGCGAAGGGGTCGGGGGTCTGGCCCCAGAGCATCTCCTTCTGCAGCACGCGATCGATGTACGCGCTCGTGCCGGAGACGACCCCCATCAGCACATCGTGATGGCCGTTGAGGTACTTGGTCGCCGATTCGATGACGACGTGCGCGCCCTGTTCGATCGGCCGGAAGTTGATCGGGCTCGCGAAGGTCGAGTCGACGACGAGGGTGATCCCGCGCGCCGTGGCGAGCGCCGCCGTGGGGCGGATGTCGAGCACGCGGCAGGTGGGGTTCACCGGCGACTCGAGGAAGATCGCCTTCGTCTCGGGGCGGAGCGCCGCCGCGATGGCCGCGCCGTCGAACGGATCGACGAGCGTGATGGCGATCCCGAGCCGGACGAATTCCTCGAAGAAGAGCCGGTGCGTCCCCCCGTAGATGTAGCGGGAGGAGACGAGGTGGTCGCCGGGCTCGAGGAGCGCGAAGAGCGCACACGCGGTCGCCCCCATCCCACTCGCCAGCAGCAGCGACCGCTCCGCGCCCTCGAGCAGCGCGATCCGGCGTTGCACGCGCTCCGCGTTGGGCGTGTTCCCGTAGCGGGTGTAGCGGAGCCCGTCGCCGGTGCCGAGCGCCTGCAGATGATTGACCGATTGGACGAGTGGCTCGACGACGGCATCGCCGGGGGCGTGGGCCTCGCGGGCCCCGTGGATCGCGAGCGTGGCGCGACCGAGGCCGGAGGCGTGGGACGGCGCGGGACGATCAGGCATCCGTGGCGAGGGCCGAGGTGAGGACGGGGCGTGAGCGCACATCGTGCTTCACGAGGCGCACGGTTTCGGTGATCGCGAGGCCGGCGAGGTCGCGCACGACGACGAACCCGCGCGGAAGGGTGTCGTCGAGGACCACCGGGGCCAGCTCATGCCGCCGCGGCCCGTAGACCCAGACGAGCTCGCCCTCGTGGATCAGCCGTTGCTCGGCATCGGTGGGATGCAGGCGGAGCAGGGGGCCGCGCTCCGCGTCCCCACGGCGCGTCGCGATGAATCCCCCCACCTGCAGCGGCGGGAACCCGCGCGCCATCAGGCGGGCGCCCCCAACGGGGCGAAGGCATCGTCGAGCCGACGGAGCAGGCGCCGGCGGACCAACATCTCGAGCGTGGCCTGGGCCTCCTCGAGCGCGAGCCCCACCGCCTCGGCCGCCTCCTCCACCGCGGCGCCCGCGCGGGTCATCACGCACTCCCAGAGCTGCCGCTCGAGCGCCGAGACCGTCCCCACGAGATGCGTCACGCCGTCGTCGAAGCGTACCACCAGGGCGAGGCCGTGGGTCTCGAGCACCGCCTCGATCGCATCGAGGTGGCCCTCGTTCACGCCGACGAGCACCACGTAGCTCTCCCGGCTCGGGCGCTCGGTGGTCATCGGCAGGACGAGCTTGGCCACGAACTCGTCGGCGCAGCTGCGGTCCAACACCCCGATCTGCGAGAAGTCGAGGATGGCGACCGACCCGTCGGCGAGCGCGGCGATCTGGCGCTCGATCACGGTGCGGACCACCGCGCCGGTGCGCCGGGTGACGAGGTGGTGATGCGCGTCGGGCGCGGCCGCGTCGAGCGCGACGGAGACGTCGATATGGCTCATGGCCGCGGCATCCGGCGGGGGATGATCACGTTGATCTGCGCACCCGGGAAGGGCGGGAGACCTCCCTGCAGCGGGACATCCTCGTCCCACTCGGGGATGATCGGCGCGATGCGGGCCGTCCCGCTGCGCACGGTGAGCTTGCCGTCGATGCGGTGCACCCAGCCCCGCATCCCCTTGATGCCCTGGCCCCGGCCCGGGTCGGCGAAGCGGCTCACGCCCTGGATCACGGCGGCCTCGAGCGCGGCGGGGTCATCCCACCGGTCGGCGAGGGCGCGCGCGCGGCTCCCCTCGAGCGAGGCGCGGAACCCCATCCCCGCGTCGCAGACCGCGATCTGCACCACATCGCGGCCCACCCGGCGCTTGGACCAGTTGTAGCGCTGGACCATCACCCACCCGCCGCGCCCCGCATGCTCGATGATGTTCGACGCCGCCTCGGAGAGCGTCATGCTGAACCCCATCGTCGACCGCGGCTCGAGGTCGAGCGTCGCGTTCAGGATGTGCTGCGCCTTCTCCTGGATCCGTCGGACGATCGCCTGCACGTCGTCGTTGCCGTTGACGGGCGTCACCTCGAGGAGCACATCGGAGTCCCCGCTCGCGGCGCGCTTCGGGACCGCGCCGCGGATCGTGAAGAGCGTCTCGGCGTGGCGGAAGAACTGTGCCCGCGCCCAGTAGCTCAACGTCTGCTCGTCCTCCGGGGGCGCGAAGTCCGGGCGCTCCGCCCGCGACTGGGCGAGGCAGAGGAGCGCGGTGAGACCGTAGGGCGTCGCGAAGCGGCAGTGCCGTGCGTCGACGAGCAGCTTCGCGTCGGCGGGGACCGCGGCGAGCTGCTCGATCACCGATTCGAACTGCGCCTCGTCGAGCGAGGCTGGGACGGTGAGGACGGCGGTCACGAGCTGTGCAGTTCTCCGCGGAGGTGGTGGGCGAGTCCGGTGGCGCCTCGATGCTCCACGTTCCGCGCGGCCGCATCGTTGGCGCGGCGGAGCGCCACGTCCATAATATCTCCCGCCAGGAGCCGCGCGAAATAGGTCGCGCCCCAGACGTCGCCGCACCCCGTGGGATCGCCCGGCGCCTCGGTCCGGAGGGGGCTCGCCGGGACGCGCGCCGTCCGCAGGGCGCCCGCGCCCGCCCGCCCCTCGCGGGCCGGCGTGAGCCCGCCCTCGGTGCCCGGCGCGGCGAAGTACACCACCCCCTGCTTCCCGAGCGTCACGAGGAGATGGCGCACCCCCGCTCCCATCGCGGTCGCCGCCAGCGCGAGCCCGTCGGGGGCGAGCATCGCGAGCTCATCCTCGTTGACCTGCAGGTAATCGAAGCAGGCGCACCACGCCGCCACCTCCGGCAACGGGCGGTAGTGCCGATGCCCATCGTGCGCCATCCCGAGGAGGAGGGAATGGAGGTCACAATAGATGGGCCCCCGGAAATGCTGCCGGATGAGCTGCGCCGTCGCGAGGTCGAGCTCGAACCCGCTGATCAGGTTGATGTAGAGCGCATCGAGGTCGCGGAGCAATGGCTGGAGCCCCGCCCAACTCCACGGGGGCACGCCCCCCATGAGACACTCGCTCCGCCGCTCGTCGGAGTGATAGCGGAGCGTGACCCGATTGTTCGGATGCGGCACCTCGATCGGGAGCGCGTCGGGGGCGGCATGGCGTAAGGTGCCCACGAAACGCCGCGCCTGCGGGGCGAGGTCGTACCCGACCTTCGCGAGGGGGACGAGCTCCCACCCCTCCGGCAGCGCGGCGTCGGCGGCGCTCAGCGCATAGGTGATCCCGCCCCACTCCTCCACCGGGGCCGAGCGCACGTCGCGCCCATGGATCACGTCCCAGACGAAGCTGCCCAGGATGCCGAGGCGCTTCGGGCGGGGGGCGTCCGAAGCGGCGGACGTCATGTCAGGCCGTGCCGTTGCGCGAAGGTCGCGATCGCCCCGATGACGCCGGCGTTCCCCTCGAGGGTCCCGGGGACGATCCGACAGGCCTCGACCGCCGGCGAGAAGGCCCGCCGACGCACCTCGGCGCGGAGCGGCTCGAAGAGCGCGTCCCCCGCCTGCGTCACCCCGCCGGCGAGGACCACCACCTCGGGATTGAAGATGTTGAGGAAGTTCGCGACACCGATCCCGAGGAAGGTCGCCGTGTCACGCACCACATGCCCCGCGACGGCGTCCCCGCGCTGCTCGGCGGCATAGACCGTCGCCGCGGTGATGCGGCGGAGATCCCCGTCGACGAGCTCGGGGAGGATCGACTGCTCCCCACCGGCGAGGGCCTCGCGCGCACGTTCGGCGATCGCCGGCCCGGAGGCGTAGGCCTCGAGACAGCCGTAGTTGCCGCACCCACAACGGCGGCCTGTCGCGTCGATCGAGGTGTGGCCCAACTCCCCCGCGGCATCGCTCGCCCCATGGAAGAGCGCGCCGTTCAGGATGATCCCGCCGCCGATCCCCGTCCCGATGGTCAACCCGATCACATGGCGGGCGCCGCGCGCGGCGCCGACCCACCATTCGCCGAAGGTCGCGCAGTTGGCATCGTTGTCCAACGTCGCCGGGAGCCCCACCGCCGCGCTCACGCGATCCCGCAGGGGGAAGTCGCGCCAGCCGAGGTTGGGGGTGACGATGACGATCCCGGTCTCGCGATCGAGAGGGCCGGGCGATCCGATGCCGACGCCGAGCATATCCGCGCGGGTCGCGCCGGTCTCGGCGCAGGTCTCGGTGATGGTGCGCTCGACGGCGGTGGCGATGCGCGCCACCACGGCGTCGGCGCCCTCTTCGGGGCGGGTGGGGACGGAGTGCATCGCGTGCCGCGTGGCGCCGTCGGCCCGCATCGCGCCGACGACGATGTTCGTCCCGCCGAGGTCCACGCCGATGATGTAGCGAGCCCGCTGGCTCGCGTCCGACCGATTCCCCACGACGCCTCCTCGCGCGCTGTCGTCGCCTTCCGGCGACCACTACGTTTCCGCGATGCCCCGGTGCGCTCGCGGAACCTCGGAAACCTAATCGGCCCCGGATGCGCCTGTCCGTCATCGTGACCACCTATAACCATCCGCGCTGGCTCGAGCGGGTGCTGTGGGGCTATGCCGCCCAGACGTACCGGGACTTCGAGCTCCTGGTGGCCGACGACGGGAGTGACGCGCCCACCGGGGAGCTGATCGAGCGGATGCGTGCCGAGCTCCCCTTCCCGGTGCGGCATGTCTGGCACCCCAAGCAGGGGTTCCGGAAGTGCACGATCCTCAACGCCGCGATCGCGCAGGCCCAGGGCCCCTACTGCTTCTTCACCGATGGGGACTGCATCCCGCGCGCCGATCTCCTGGCGGTCCACGTGGCGGCGGCGCGGCCCGGGCGGTTCGGGTCGGGGGGCTATCTCAAGCTCCCCATGGGGACGAGCGAGGCGATCACCCGGGACGACATCCGCACGGGCCGCGCGACCGATGCGCGGTGGCTCCGCGCGCATGGGACCCCCTGGAGTCGGCAGCTCCAACGGCTCGCGTGGGGTCCACGCGTCGCGACCCTCTTGGACCACCTCACGCCGACCGGCGCGACCTTCAACGGGCACAACGCCGCGGTCTGGCGGGAGGATCTCATCCGTGTGAATGGCTTCGACGAGCGTCTGGAGTGGGGCGGCCTCGACCGCGAACTCGGTGAGCGCCTCGAGCATGCGGGGGTGCGTGGGATGCAGCTGCGGCATCGCGCCCTCGTCGTGCACCTCGATCATGGTCGGGGCTACAAGCGGCCTGAGGCGATCGCGCGGAATCGGGCGATCCGGGACGAGGTCGCGGCCCAGCGTCTCACGTGGACCCCCGCCGGTCTCGACCGGCATCTCCCGGCGGCGCCATGACCGCGCGTCGATCGATCGTCGTCTTCCGCCGGACGATCCTCCCCTGGTCGGAGACCTTCGTGGCCTCGCAGCAACTCGCGTTGACCCGGTTCCATCCAGTCTTCGTGGGGTATGCGCCGGACCCCAAGGGGGCGCGGCTCGTGGCGGGGCATCCGACCATCCTCCTCGCCGAGCATCATGTGGTGCCCCCGCTCGGGAAGGCGCTGCTCAAGTATCTGGGGATCGTCCCCGGGGCGTGGCGCGCGGCGATCGCGGCCACGCGGCCGGCGCTCGTCCATGCCTATTTCGGCTCCGGGGCGATCCCGGCGGGCCATCTGGCGCGCCGCCTCGGGGTGCCGCTCGTCGTGAGCTACCTCGGGATGGACATCACCGTGACCCCGCGGTCGCGGGCCGAGGTGCGGCGGCGCCATCGCGCCTTCGCGATGGCGGACCAGGTGCTCTGCGTCTCCGAGTTCCTCGCGCAGAAGCTCCGCGAGGCCGGGTGCCCGCCGGAGAAGATCCAGGTGCACTACACCGGGGTCGATGTCACGAAGTTCGTCCCCTCGGGGGAGCCGCCGGTCCCCGATCAGGTGCTCTTCGTCGGGCGGCTCGCGGCCAAGAAGGGGGTGATCCACCTCCTGCGCGCGATGGTGACCG
>CAIVJV010000217.1 GCA_903906325.1 uncultured Gemmatimonadota bacterium | reverse complement strand
GTCATCGCGCCGTCAGGTGATGGCCCAGAACCCCGCGAGGTTCCGCCCCTCGGGACAGGTCCGCAGCTTGTCGAAGGCCCGCTCGCGGATCTGCCGGATCCGCTCCCGCGTCACCCCGAGCAACTCCCCGATTCGCTCGAGCGTCATCGCCTCGGCCCCGCTCTCGAGCCCGTAGTAGAGATTCAGGATCTTGCGCTCCCGCGGCGTCAGGTACTGCCGGAAGACCCGGTCGATGCACTCCCGCATCATCTTCGTGTCGGTCGTCTCCTCGATCTCCACGCCGTCAGCGCCGGTGAACCGCTCGCCCAGCGTGCTCGCATCGCGGTCCGACCGATCGACCGGGGCATCGAGCGAGACTTCCGTCCCCGACATCGACTTGGAGGAGCGGATCGTCTCCGGCGATTCGTCGAGCATCCGCCCCAGCTCGGCATCGGTCGGGTCGCGGCGCAGCACCTGCGCCAGCACCATCTCGGCGCGGGAGAGCTTGATCAGCTGCGAATTCTGGTTGAGGGGGATGCGCACGGACCGCGTCTGTTCCGCCAGCGCCTTCAAGACCGCTTGGCGGACCCACCACACGGCGTAGGAGATGAACTTCACCCCCTGATCGGGATCGAACTTCCGGACCGCCTTGAGCAGCCCCTCGTTGCCGATCGCGACGAGCTCCGAGAGGTCGAGGCCATGGCCCTGATACTTCTTCACATAGCTGATGACGAACCGGAGGTTCGCCGTGACGAGACGCTCGGCGGCGGCCTCATCGCCCTTCTGTGCGAGCCGAGCGAGGCGCTTCTCCTCGGCGGCATCGGTGATCAACGGGAGCTTCTGGATGTCGAGCAGATACTGATCGAAGGCCGAGGAGGGGGCGGATCGGAAATACCCCTTCGCTCTCGTCTCACTGGCGTGCATACCCACCCCATCGACCGCGTGTTAGAGGAACCGGCGCCGGGAGTCGCCTACTCGAACCGCTACTGGGACGTCGGACCGGCGCATCGAGCCGCCGGGATGGTCAGGGTACAAGTGCATAGGAAGGATGGTCAACAGCCAAAAAGCGTGCCAGCGATGGCGCGACGCTGCCCGTATGTTGTAAGGCGTTGTCAGGTAACGCCTTAACCCATCTCACATTTCTGTGAGGGTTTGGAGGACCACGGTCTCCTCCACGGGGACCCCGTAGCCGAGCTCGGCGCCCGCCATCCGCCCGATCGCCGCCGGGAGCGCATATCGGACCGCCCCGCCGCGGGCCTTCTTGTCCTGACGCGTCGCGGCGAGGATCGCGGTGCGGTCGAGGGTCGGCGGGCAGGTGACGGGGAGGCCGGCGGCACGCAGCACCGCGACGATCCGATCCGGCACGTCGGCGGCCGCGAGGCCGAGTCGGACGGCGAGTCGCGCCTCCGCCACCATCCCGATCGCCACCGCCGCGCCATGCGGGATGGCGTAGCCGGAGACCTGCTCGATCGCATGACCGATCGTGTGCCCGAGGTTGAGGACCTGCCGGCGGTTCGCCTCGCGCTCGTCCGCGGCGACGACGTCCGCTTTGATCGCGACGGAGCGGTCGACCAGCGTGGCCGCGATCGCGTGGGGGATCGGCGCCGGGTCCACGAGCGTCGGCATCGCCGCGAGCAGCCACTCGAGGTAGGTGGCGTCGGCGATCACCGCATGCTTGATCGCCTCCGCGAGTCCCTCGCGCCGCGCCGCGAGCGGGAGCGTGTCGAGGAAGGTCGGGTCGATCCAGACGATCCCCGGATGATGGATCGCGCCGACGAGATTCTTCCCGGCGGGGGTATCGACCCCACTCTTCCCGCCGATCGCGGCATCGATCATCGCGAGGAGCGAGGTGGGGCATTGCACGAAGGGGACCCCGCGGAGGTAGGTCGCGGCGACGAAGCCGGCGAGGTCGCCGGTCACCCCGCCCCCGAGGGCGACGAGCACCGTGTCGCGCCCGCAGCCCTGCGCGAGCAGGGCGTCGGTGAGCGCCCCCCACTGCGCACGGGTCTTCGCGGCCTCCCCTGCGGGGAAGGTGAGCACGGCCTCGCTCCCGAGGGCGACGCGGAGCCGCTCCCCATGCCAGTGGGCCACGGTCGTGTCGGCGATGAGGACCACGCGATGCGCCGGCCAGCGCGCGGCGATCAGGCGCCCGAGGGCGTCGGGCGGCTCCTGCGCGAGGATGATCCGCGCGCCGTGGAGCGTGCGCGCCGCCGTCATCCTACCAGGTCACCTCGCCCGCGCCCGCGCGGCGATTGGCGACGCGCGCCAGGACGAAGAGGAGATCGGAGAGCCGGTTCAGGTAGACGATCACGATCGGCGGCAACTCGGTGTCGCGCTGCAGATGGATCACCGCGCGCTCGGCGCGCCGACAGACCGTCCGCGCCACATGGAGCGCGGCGGCCTTCGGGGTCCCCCCGGGGAGGATGAAGGCGGTGAGGGGCTCGAGTTCACCCTCGCCATCGTCGATCGCCTGCTCGAGTTGGGCGATCCGCGCGTCGGAGATGCGCGCCTTCGCGAGCTGCTCCTTCATCTTCTCGTGGTCCGGGGTCGCCAGCAGCGCCCCGAGGGCGAAGAGGTCGCGCTGGACCGGCGCGAGCACCTCGTCGATCCGCGGCATCATCTCGATCGAGCGCGCGAGCCCGATCACCGCGTTGAGTTCGTCGACCTCGCCGTACGCGGTGACGCGAGGATGGTCCTTGGCGACGCGGCCGCCGCCGAAGAGCCCGGTATCCCCGTCATCGCCGGTCTTGGTGTAGATCTTGAGCGTCATGCCGCAATCTAACGTCGCGGGGCGCTAGGGTTCGGCGTTGGTGAGGGGGACCGACCGCCCCGGGGCCGGCGCCACCGAGAGGGGCCGTTGGTCTTGGAACAGGTCCGCGAGGTGCGCCTGGAGCCGCTCCGGGGACCCCGCGATCCCCTGGTCGGCACACCACCGGTCGAGGGCGAGTCCCAGTGCCGCGGCGCTCGGACGGTCGATCGCATCCTTCGCCAGGGCGCCTGCGATCAATCCGCGCATCCCGGCGTCGATCCCCGGGAGGGCGTCCGCGAGGTCCGGGCTCGGCTCCAGCACCACCTCCTCGACCGCCGCCAGCGTCTCCTCCTCGGTGTACAGGGACCGCAGGGCGAAGAGCTCGAACAACACCACCCCGGTCGCGAAGACGTCCGACCGCCCCGTGACCGGTTGGTTGAGGAGCTGCTCGGGGCTCATGTAGTGCTTCTTCCCGAGGAGGAGGCGGCGATCGGCGGCGGGGTCCGCCATCGTCCGGGCCTTCGCGATCCCGAAGTCGGCGAGCTTCACATGACCATCCCACGTGAGCATGACGTTCTCCGGGGAGACGTCGCGATGGACGATGTCGAGGCGGTGCCCCTGGTGGTCGGTGAAGTGGTGGGCGAAGTCGAGGGCCCGGCAGATGCGGCTCGCGCAGTAGGCGGCGATGTCGCCGGGGATCGGGAGCCGGCGGGCGCGATGGGCGTTGATCAGCTGGAAGAGGGTGATCCCCCGGATCAACTCCATCGAGATGAAGAGCCGCTCGTCGGCCTGCCCCAGCTGGTAGATCTGGACGATGTTGCCGTGCACGAGGTCGGCCGAGAGCTTCGCCTCGTCGATGAACAGCTGGCGGAACGCCGCGTCGGCGGCGAAGCGCTCGTGGATGATCTTGACCGCCATCCGCTTCACGAACCCCTCCGCCCCGATCTGCTCGGCCTCGTACACGGTGGCCATCCCCCCCCGGGCGATCTGCCGGAGGAGGTGGAAGCGGCCCGCGAAGATGAGGTCGGACGAGCGCATGTGGCGGGGCGGCGAGGGAGGACGTGGCGGGGACGTGACGCGTGTTGCTCACCCCCCCCATCGGAGGCGACATTTCGCTCTATGGTGACCCATGAAATCCGGGACCTGTCCATCATCGGGGCAGGGCCCGCCGGACTCTTCGCGCTCTTCTACGCTGGCATGCGGGGCGCGTCCGCGCAAATCATCGACGCCCTCCCGCAGCCCGGGGGGCAGCTGGCCGCCCTCTACCCTGAGAAGTTCATCTTCGACGTGGCGGGGTTCCCCAAGGTGCTCGCCAAGGACCTCGTCGCCTCTCTCACCGCGCAGGCGGGACAGTTCGGGCAGCCCATCCACTGCGGGCAGCGCGTCGTCGCCCTCGAGGAGGCGGATGGCCTCTTCACGGTGGTCACCCCCACCGACCGCTTCCCCTCGCGTGCGGTGATCATCGCCGCCGGGATCGGGGCCTTCTCGCCGCGCAAACTCCCCCAGCCCTGCGCCGAGCCCTGGTACGGGCGGGGCATCGATGCCCTCGTGCTCGCGCCGCAGGCGTACGCCGGCAAGCACGTGGTGATCATCGGCGGCGGGGATTCGGCCTTCGACTGGGCGCACCAACTCCAGGGGATCGCGGCCTCGATCACGCTCGTGCACCGCACCGATCGCTTCCGCGCGCACCAGGCGACGGTCGACCAGGTGATGGCGGCCGCCGCCGAGGGACGGGTGGCGGTCCACACCTTCC
>CAIVJV010000216.1 GCA_903906325.1 uncultured Gemmatimonadota bacterium | reverse complement strand
GCGACCGCGGTGCTCCGGAACGGACTCGCACGGCTCGGTCTGATCGAGTCCCCGGAGGCGACCTATGACTGTGGGTCGGCGCAGCAGCCGCGGAGCTGCCCGCAGCTCCAGCTCTATTACATGCACGGCCTCGGTCACGGGATCGGCCTCGTGGTGCACGACCCCGAGCAGTACACCCTGACGGGGAGCTTCGGAGTCGGGAGCGCCTTCACGATCGAGCCCGGGGTCTATGTGCGGGAGAACCTCCTGGCGATCCTGCCGGACACCCCGGGGAATCGGCGGATGGCGGCGAAGATCGCACCGGCGGTCGCACGCTATGCCAACATCGGGGTGCGGATCGAGGACGACTATCTCGTGACCCCGGCCGGCGTGGAGCGGGTCTCGGCGGCGGTCCCCAGGGAGATCGAGGCGATCGAGGCGTTGCTCGCGCGGCCTCGGACCCCGCTGGTCCCGGCCGCCGTGCGCCGATTCCAGCAACTCAAGACGGGGCGGACCGACCCCCCGAGATGACCCCGCCGGCGTGTAGTTTGCCAGGATGCCGACCTCACTGCTCGTCCTCATCCTCGCGCTGACCACCGCCGCCCCCTCCCTCACGGCGCAGGCCCGCCCCGCGGCGCCCGTCCGCTACGAGATCGCCTTCCCCAATCGGGTGCATCACGAGGGGGAGGTCACCATCCGCTTCGCCGCGGTCCCCGCCGGTCCGTTGCGCGTGGAGATGGCGCGGAGCTCCCCGGGGCGCTACGCCCTGCATGAGTTCGCGAAGAACGTCTACCGTATCCAGGCGACGGATCCCGCTGGGCGGGTGCTGACCATCACCCGACTCACCCCGCATGCGTGGGTGATCACGGGACACCGCGGCGAGGTCACCCTCCGGTACACCCTCTTCGCCGATCGCGCCGATGGGACCTACGCCGGGATCGACGAGACTAAGGCGCACCTGAACATCCCCGCGACCTTCGCCTACGCGCCGGCGCTCGCCGCGCGTCCGATCGAGGTCACCTTCCGCCGCCCTGATCCGGCCTGGGCGATCGCGACGCAACTCCAACCGACGACGGACGCCGAGACCTTTCGGGCGCCAAACCTCGCCTACTTCCTGGACTCGCCCACGCATCTCGGCGCACTGGAGGTCCGCCGCTGGGAGGCGGGGCCGGAGGGGCGCACGCAGCGGATCCAGCTCGCGGTCAACCACGAGGGGACGCGGGCCGAGGTCGATTCCTTCGCGACGCTCACGCGGAAGGTCGTCGACGAGATGGCCACGGTCTTCGGCGAGCTCCCACGCTTCGACTTCGGGAGCTACACCTTCATCGCCTGCTACCGCGCCACCTGTGCCGGCGACGGGATGGAGCACCGCAACTCGACCTCACTCACCTCGTCGAGCGCCCTGCGCACCAACATGCTCGGCCTCTTGGGCACCGTCTCGCACGAGTTCTTTCATGCGTGGAACGTCGAGCGGATCCGCCCGCGCAGCCTCGAGCCCTTCGACTTCTCGCAGGCGAACATGAGTGGCGAGCTCTGGCTCGCCGAAGGCTTCACCAACTACTATGGCGTGCTCACCATCGCGCGCGCCGGGATCGTCTCGCCCACGGAGTATGCGCGTCGGCTGACCGCGGCGGTGAATGCGATGACGGTCTCCCCGGCCCGGGGGTTCGGAGGGGCGGTCGCGATGAGCGAGCAGGCGCCCTTCGTGGATGCCGCGGTCTCGATCGATCCTACCAATCGCGCGACCACCTTCCTCTCGTACTACACCTATGGCGAAGCGCTGGGACTCGCGCTCGACCTGACGCTGCGCGCCCGACCGACCCCGGTGACGCTGGACGACGTCATGCGCGGGATGTGGATGCGCTTCGGGCGGGAGCAGACCGCCGCGCTCGCGCCGGCCCGTACCTACACCGTGGCGGATGCGCAGAGCGTGCTCGCCGAGGTGACGCGCGACCCCGCCTTCGCGCGGGACTTCTTCGCCCGGTACGTGATCGGGAGCGAGCGGCCCACGTACGAGACGCTGCTGGCCCGTGCCGGGTTCCTCGTGCGTCCCGCGCGCCCCGGACAGGCGTGGGCCGGCGACGTCCGGTTCACCGAGCAGCCGAGTGGGCTCGTGCTCGCGAGCCCGCCACTCCTCGGCACGCCGCTGTACGAGGCGGGGCTCACCGCTGGCGACCGCCTCACGCGGATCGATGAGGCGCCCGTGATGACGGTGGCGGCCTTCCGCGATCGCCTCGCGATGCACCGCCCGGGCACCGCGGTCCGTCTCACCTGGATCGGACGGACCGGGGAGCGGTCGGCGACCCTCACCCTCGCGGAGGACCCGAACGTCGAGGTCGTCGCCTTCGAGGAGGCCGGTCGTGCGCCGACGGCGGCGCAGCTCGCGTTCCGTGCCGCTTGGGTGGGCAGTAGGATTCGCTGAGATCATCACTCGTCCACCTTCCGTCTCTCCGCCGCATGTCTCGTCACCTCGCCCTGCTGCTCGCCGTCGTCACCGGCGCCACGCGCCTCGCCTCGGCCCAGCAGCACCCAGCCGACCTCGTCGTCACGAATGGTCGCATCTATACCGTCGACGCCGCGCGCCCCGTGGTCGATGCCATGGCGATCCGTGGTGGGCGGGTCGTCTTCGTCGGCGACCGGGCCGGAGCGAAGGCCCTCACCGGGGCCCAGACCCAGGTGCTCGATCTCGACGGGCAGACCGTAATCCCGGGGATGACGGATGCGCATGCGCATGTCCTCGGGCTCGGGCAAGCACTGCGCAACGTCGACCTCGTCGGGACCGCCTCGTACGACGCGGTGATCGCCCGCGTGGTGGCGCGGGCCAAGGAGACCCCGAAGGGCGAGTGGATCATCGGGCGCGGATGGGACCAGAACGATTGGGGTGACACCCGGTGGCCCTCGCACGAGGCGCTCTCGCGCGCGGTCCCCGATCACCCGGTCTACCTGGAGCGCGTGGATGGACATGCCGCGCTCGCGAACGCGATGGCGATGCAGCGCGCCGGGCTGACCCGTGCGTCCAAGGACCCGAGTGGCGGGCAGATCGTGCGCGATGCGCGGGGTGAGCCGATGGGGGTGCTGGTCGACAACGCCCAGGGCCTCGTGGAACGGAGCATCCCGGCGGCGACGCGCGCGCAGACCAAGGCGATGATCGCCGCCGCCATCACGGAGATGCACCGCTGGGGACTCACCGGCGTGCATGATGCCGGCGCCTCCGCGCAGACCCTCGAGCTCTATGAGGAGCTCGGCCGCGAGGGTGCGCTCGACCTCCGTCTCTATGCGATGATCTCCGACCATGCGCCGACCCTCGAGGCCTGGTTCCGTCGGGGCCCGCAGAGCGGGCTCTTCGACGGGCGCCTCTGGGTGCGGTCGATCAAGCTCTATCAGGATGGGGCGTTGGGCTCGCGCGGCGCCGCCCTGCTGGAACCGTATAGCGACGACGCCGCGACGAGTGGCCTCCTCGTCTCCGCCCCGGCACATATCCGCGAGGTGGCGGACCGCGCGCTCGTGGCCGGGTTCCAGGTGAACACCCACGCGATCGGGGATCGCGGGAATCGGTTGGTGCTCGATGCGTACCAGGCGGCGCTCGCCGCCCGTCCCACCGCGGATCATCGCTTCCGCGTGGAGCACGCCCAGATCCTCCACAGCGATGATATCCCGCGCTTCGCCGCGCTCGGGGTGATCCCGAGCATGCAGGCCTCGCATCAGACGAGTGACATGTACTGGGCGGGGAACCGGCTCGGGGAGACGCGT
>CAIVJV010000215.1 GCA_903906325.1 uncultured Gemmatimonadota bacterium | reverse complement strand
CTCGCGCGGGAGTTGAAGCGCGTGGGCGGGAGCACCTTGGTGGCGCGGCCGGCGATCCTCTATGTGCAGGACGTCCCCGTGATGTGGATCCCGTTCATCTTCCAGGACATCCGGTCCGGTCGCCGCTCGGGGATCATCCCCCCGCGCATGGGGTTCGCGGAGTTGGTGCGGAATAGCCCGACGTATCGCCGGACGGTCGAGAACCTCGGGTACTACTTCGCGATCAACGACTACATCGATGCGCAGGTCTCGATGGACTGGCGCTCGAGCGCCCGCGCGACGGTGCAGGACCCCGGATGGACGCGCCTGAACGGGGAGATCCGATATCGCTGGCTCGATCGCTTCGTCTCGGGGACGCTGGCGGTGTCGCAGAACACCCTGAGCACGGGGAACCGGAACACCGCGATCAGTTGGTCGCATGCGCAGGAATTCTCCTCGCGGACCCGGGTCAACACGAATCTCAATTACGTCACCAGCACGCAGATCCAGCGGCAGACGATCATCAATCCCCTGGCGGCCGTGGCGACGATCGCCTCGCAGATGAACCTCGTGCGCCAGCAGGGCCCCTTCTCGGTGAATCTCGGCGGGACCCGACGCCAATATCCGGGGCGCGACCAGGTAGACCAGGACTTCCCCTCGCTCAACATCGCGTCCAAGCCCCTCGAGCTCGGGCGATGGTTCGTCCTCAACCCGAGCCTGCAGTTCGGGCAGCGGAACAGCTACAACCTCGATGCGACGGGTGACTTCGCCTATCGCTATCAGCAGACGGCCAGTGGGTTGGACTCCGTGCGCCTCAAGCGGAACACGGGGACGACCACGCTCTCCATCGGCACCCCGTTCAAGATCTTCGACTTCCAGGTCCAGAGTGGGCTGCGATTCAATCAGCAGCTGTTCGATTATCCGCAGATCATCACCCTCCGGGATGTGCGGGACAGTGCGGTCCGGGTCGATCGGGTCTACCAGCGCACCTATGAGTCGAGTCTCGATGCCGACATCTCGATCGGCCTCCCGCAGTTCCTGCAGGGGACCTGGAACCTGACCCCGTCCGTGACCGCCTCGAACGTCGATCCCGGCGGGTTCGCGGTGCGCACCTTCCGCTCGAACGGCGCGTGGGTCACGCAGCGCAAACGCCTCTCCTATGGGCTCGGGGTCTCGCCGACGATCTACGCGCTCTTCCCGGGGATCGGCCCGGTCGAGCGGCTGCGGCATGCGATCTCGCCGACGCTCAGCTACTCGTACTCGCCGCAGGCCTCCGTCCCCGACGCCTTCCTCGCGGCGACCGGGCGCACCCGAGCCGGTTACCTGGGATCGCTCGCGCAGAACCGGGTCTCGCTCGGGCTCACGACGAACATCGAGGCCAAGTTGCGGGCCCCCGCGGACTCGACCGATCTCTCCCCGGACGGGGGGAAGAAGGTGAAGGTGGCTACGATCCAGTTCACCGGGATCGCCTATGATTTCGAACGGCGACGGGCCACGGGGAAGACGGGATTCGCCACCGACCGCTTCGGCTACACCTTCCGCTCCGACCTCCTCCCGGGGTTCGACCTCGGCGTCGATTACTCCCTCTTCCAAGGCGACCTCCTCAGTGACACGGCGAGCTTCTCGCCCTACCGTGAGTCGGTCCGCGCCTCGTTCAATCTCGACGCCAACTCCGCGCTCGTCCGCACGGTCGCGCGGCTCTTCGGGGTCTCGGTCGGGACGGGGCGCGAGGGGCCCACGCCCGTGGGGAACACGAGCCCGATGGGCGG
>CAIVJV010000214.1 GCA_903906325.1 uncultured Gemmatimonadota bacterium | reverse complement strand
CGGTCACCCGGCTGCCCGCCGAGGCCGAACGAGTTATTGAAGTAGGCGCCGTCCACCATGATGTTGTTCAGGCGGTTGTCGACGCCGGCGAACGACGAGCCGCTCGCCTGCGGGGTGAGGCGGGTGAAGTCATCGATGCGACGCGAGATCGTCGGCAGCTGCTCGAGCGCCTGCTGCGGCACCGAGGTCGCCGCGCCGGTGCGCGTCGCACTGATCTCCGTCCCCGTCGAGGTCACCGTGACCGCGCTGAGCTGCGTCGCCAGCGCCCCGAGACGGAACACGACGTCGGTCGAGACGCCGAGGCCGACGCTCAGGCCGCTCCGCGACTGCCGCGCGAACCCGATCCGGGTCGCCTCGACGGTGTAGGGGCCGCCGACGCGCAGGCCGGGGATGATGAAGCCACCATCCGCACGGGTCGTCGACTGATAGATCGTGCCCGAGGGGGTGTGGGTCGCGGTGATCCGGGCGCCCTGGATCGGGTTCCCGGCGGAATCGACCACCGAGCCGCGCATCGAGCCGGTGGTGACCTGAGCCGAGACCTCGGCGGTCCAGAGGGCCCCGACCAGGGCGAGCGCCCCGGCGATGACCAGTGAACGGAGACTACGGAGCATGAGTGATCCTCTGTAGGGGTATCTACGGGGGGTCCAACACGGAGAAACTACTATGCCGGGACCCGGGAGTCCAACGGCGGGGGGCGCCGAAAAGTGCCCCGGGACCGAACCGTTACACGCTCCCCCAGGGTGTCCCCCGGCCCCCCCCTACGCGCGGCTGGGGGGCCGCCGACCGACCGTCAGGTAGTAGAGCGGGACCCCGACCAGGCAGGCGCCGAGCACCCCGACCGTCTGCCACCGGCTCCCCGGGTCGATCAGGGCGTTCCCCAAGAGGTAGAGGACCGCGACCATGAACAGGAGGGGTACCACCGGGTACCCAGGGCACCGGAAGGTCGGGCGGTATTCCGGCCGCCCTCGGAGCCGGAAGATCGAGGCCACCGCCAAGAAGTAGAACGGGAGGAAGGCGGTCACGAAGGCGTCAGCCAGCTGCTCGAAGCTCCGGAGGAGGACGAAGACCGCCCCGAGGGTCGCCGTGAGGGCGATCGCCACATAGGGGGTCCCAAAGCGAGGGTGCACCGCCCCCACCCCGCGGAAGAGGAGCCCATCCTCCGCCATCGCGAAGAAGATCCGCGGGCTCGTGAAGAGCACCGTGTTGAGGGTCCCGAAGGTGGAGATCATCACCGTGACCGAGACGAAGGCCACCCCCAGGGGACCGATCACCCGCTGGGCCACGTCGGCCGCGACGAGTTTGGAGACCCGGATCTCCTCGATCGGGAGCACCGCGAGGTAGGCGAGGTTCGCCAGCAAGTAGATGGCGATGACGAGGAGGGTCCCCCCGATGAGGGAGCGAGGCAGGTTGCGCTGCGGATCCCGGACCTCCCCCCCGTTGTAGACGATGTCGGCCCACCCGTCGAACGCCCAGAGCGTGCTCACCAGGGCCAGACCGAAGGCCGGGAGGGCGAAGGAGCCCGGGGGGATCGCCGGGGTGTAGAACCCCCCCGTCTTGGGGAGCCCCACCGCGAAGGCGACGGCGATGATGAACAGGAGCCCCCCGTACTTGGCGAGCACCGTGAGGTTGGTGAAGGCGGCCCCGACCTTCACCCCGACGATGTTGAAGGTCCCGGTGAGGAGGATCGCCCCGGCCGCGATATAGCGGACGATCATCGCCTCCTCGGGGGTCGCCTCGGCGCCCTTGGAGACGCGCCAGAAGTACTCGGCGAAGGTGATGGAGATCGCGCCGAGGGAGGCGGCGCGGATCATCGCGAGCTGGCCCCAGCCGAAGACGAAGGCGGTCATCCGCCCCCAGCCCTGCCGCAGGAAGACATAGATCCCCCCCGTCTGCGGGAGCGCGCTCGCGACCTCGGCGAGCGTGAGCGCGCCGCAGAGGGCGAAGATCCCGCCGGCCACCCACGAGAGGAGCATCGGGACCGGGCCGGGGAGCTTGTCGGCGATGCCGGCGGGAGAGCGGAAGATCCCGGAGCCGACGGTGGACCCGATGACGACGGCGATGGCGCTCCAGAGGCCGATGCGGCGCTCGAGGCCGGAGGTGGGGGTGGCGGACATGCGCCGAAGCTACGCCGGAGGACTCCCGTCAGCGAGGGGCAGTCGGCGATCATTCCCCGTCATGCCCTCCCTGCTGATCACCGTCATCTTCTGGGCCGCCGTGGCGGCCGTCTGCCTCGCGCAGGTGATGATCCTCCGCTCCACGCGGCGGGTCCTCCGCGCCGCCGCCCCGGCGCGCCCCGCCCTGGAATGGGGGTTCGCGCTCGTCCCTGCCCTCGTGCTCGCCGTGGTGCTCCTCGCGAGTTGGCGCGCCGCGGTGCGCCCCCCCGTCCTCGAGTTCTCGGTGCCGGCCGCGCCCGGGGAGCTGCGCTCATGACGCCGAGCGTCGCCCCCGCGAGCGAGCCCGTACCGGCGCCGCGGAGCCTCTGGAGCGACCTCATCTCGCTCACCAAGCCGCGCATCATCTCGCTCCTGCTCGTGACGACGATCGCGCCGATGTTCGTCGCGGGGCGTCCGTCGCTCGCCACCGTGCTCTGGGTCGCCCTCGGCGGCTACCTGATGGCGGGCGGGGCGAACGCGGTCAACATGTACCTCGATCAGGACATCGACGACGTGATGGCCCGCACCAAGCTGCGACCGATCCCGAGCGGCCGGATGGAGGCGCGGGCGGTGATCGCGTTCGGCGTGGGGATCGCGACGGCCGCGACCTGGCTGCTCGCGACCTTCGTGAACATCCTGACCGCGGCGCTCGCCTTGGGCGGCTTCTACTTCTACGTGTTCATCTACACGCGGTGGCTCAAGCGGAGCTCGCCGCAGAACATCGTGATCGGCGGGGCGGCGGGGGCCTTCCCCCCGCTCGTCGGGTGGGCGGCGGTGACGGGCTCCCTCGACCTCACCGCGCTCTTCCTCTTCCTGATCGTCTTCTATTGGACGCCGCCGCACTTCTGGGCCCTCGCCCTCAACAAGCAGCGGGACTACGGCAACGCGCGCGTCCCGATGGCCCCGCTCGTCTGGGGGGAGCGCGAGACGATCGCGCAGATGTGGTGGTACACGGTCCTGCTCGTGGGCCTCACGGTGATCCCCGTCGCCTTCGGCGCGTTGGGTCTCGTGTATCTCGTCTCGGCGCTCCTACTCGGTGGATTACTGCTCCACGGCGTCTGGCGCGTGAAGACGGCGAGCGACTATGTGAAGCCGGCGTGGTGGGTCTATGGCTACTCGCTGCTCTACCTCGCGCTCCTCTTCGTCGCGATGGTGATCGATCACGCGGTGTGAGGCTCAGATCACGATCAGGTCGCGCTGGATCTCCTTCGGCGTGACGACCAACGCCCCGTCGGCCGAGAGATAGGCGTTGACCTCGGAGCGCATCCCGATCTCGCCGGGGAGATAGATCCCGGGCTCGATGGAGAAGCCCACGCCCGGGAGCAGGCGGCGCGTCTCGCGCGTCTCGAGGTTGTCGATGTTGGGGCCCATGCCGTGGAGCCCGCGCGCATCGATCGAATGGCCCGTCCGATGCGTGAAGGCCGGACCGAACCCGCGGGCGACGATCACCGCCCGCGCCGCCTCGTCGGCTTCGGCGCCGACCACCGGCCCGCCACGCGCCAATCGGTCACGGAGTACCGCGATCGCGGCGTCGCGCGCGTCGCGCACCGCCTCCCACACTTCAAGGGCACGCACCGAGGGCGCGCCGATGTGCGCCATCCAGGTCTGATCGGCCCACATCGCGCCAGGGGCCGTGCTCGTCGCGAAGAGATCGATGAGCACCACATCCCCCGCGCGGAACGCGCGCGGATGCGCCGCCGACGGCTCGTAGTGCGGGTTGGCGGCGTTCTCGGTGGCCGCGACGATCGGG
>CAIVJV010000213.1 GCA_903906325.1 uncultured Gemmatimonadota bacterium | reverse complement strand
GGAACATCTTCCAGGTGGGGATGGCGAGCGGGAAGTTGAACGGGGTGATGAGCCCCGCGATCCCGATCGGACGACGGAAGCTCATCGCCCACTTGTCGCGGAGCTCGCTGGGGACGGTGTGTCCGAAGAGCCGACGCCCCTCCACCGCCGCATAGTAGGCGGTGTCGATCCCCTCCTGCACGTCCCCCCGCGTCTCCGAGAGGGGTTTCCCCATCTCGCGCGTCATCAGGTCCGCCAACTCCTCCTTGCGCGCGCTGAGCAGGTCGCCCACGCGGCGCAACACATCCCCACGGGCGGGGGCAGGCGTCCGGCGCCACCGCTCGAACCCGCGGGCGGCGGCGTCGACGGCGCGTGCGACATCCTCGGCCCCGGAGCGCGGGAAGCGCCCGATCAGATCACGCCGGTCGGCCGGGTTCCGGTTCTCGAAGGTCTGTCCCGAGGCGGCGGGCACCCACGCCCCGGCGATGAAGTTCTGGAAGGTCTTCATGGGCGAAAGTTAGTGGTCACGGGCGATCCCATAGCGGTCGAGCTTGGCATACAGATTGGAACGGGGCATCTCGAGGGCCCGCGCCGTCTCGGCGACGTTCCACTCGTGGCGCCGCAGATGATGGAGCAAGAAGGTGCGTTCGGCGGTCCGCTTGAACTCCTCCCAGGTGCGCGCCCCCTCGATGGGGCCGAGTCCGCCGCCGACCTCGGCGGTGCGGCCGGCCGCGAGCCGATCGATGTCCGCGACGGTGATGCGCGGCCCCACCGAGAGGATGAGGAGCCGCTCGATCGTGTTCCGCAGCTCGCGCACGTTGCCCGGCCAGTCCTGCGCCGCCAGCCGCTCCACCGCCATCGCATCGAAGGGGCGCGGCGTCATCCCCGCCTCCGCCGCGAGTCGCTCGACGAAGTGCGTGATGAGCATCGGGATGTCCTCCCGCCGCTCGCGCAACGCCGGCACCGTGAGCGGGACGACGTTGAGCCGATAGAAGAGATCCTCGCGGAACCGGCCCGCCGCGATCTCCTCCTCGAGCCGCTTGTTGGTCGCCGCGAGGATCCGGACGTCGACCGTCGTGCTCGTCCGCCCGCCGATCCGGGTGACGGCCCCGTCCTCGAGGACCCGGAGCACCTTGGCCTGGGCCGCGAGCGACATGTCGCCGATCTCATCGAGGAAGAGCGTGCCCCCATCGGCGAGCTCGAACTTCCCCGCGCGGTCCTGCACCGCCCCCGTGAAGGAGCCTCGCAGGTGCCCGAACAGCTCGCTCTCGATGAGCTCCCCGGGGATCGCGGCACAATTGACCTCGATGAACGGCGCCGCGGCGCGCGGCGACTTGGCATGCAGGGCGCGCGCGACCAACTCCTTCCCCGTCCCATTCTCCCCCGTGATCAACACGCGCGCGCCGGTGACGGCGACCCGCTCGATCTGGGCGACGAGGGCGCGGATGGGAGGCGAGGCGCCCACGATCGCCCCGTGGCGCTCCACATGCGCGCGCAGCCGCGCATTCTCCTCGCGCAGGGTGAGATGCCCGATCGCATTGCGGATGGTGACGAGGATGCGATCGGTGTCGAGCGGTTTCTCGAGGATATCGTACGCCCCCCGCTGCGTCGCCTCGACCGCGTCGCGGAGCGTCGCGTGCCCCGAGATCATCACCACCACCGCCTCGGGGTCGGCGGCGCGGAGCTGTGACAGCGTCTCGAGCCCATCGATCCCTGCCATCTTCACGTCGAGCAGCACGAGCCGCGGCGCCCACGCCGCATAGACGGCGAGCGCCTCCGCACCGCTCGCGACGGCGCGGACCTCGTACCCCTCGTAGGCCAGCACCTCCGTGAGCGCATCACGGATCCCCGGCTCGTCGTCGACCACCAGGAGCCGCGCGCTCACCCCACCCACCTCACGCTCACCACACTATCGGTCGATCGATCGACCGTGCGATCGCCCTCGACGATGGTGCGCGCCTTCTCCGCCACCGGGGCCGGCAGGAGGTCTGGGATGCGCTCGCGCAGCTGCCGGGTGATCGCCGGCCACTGGGCGTGGAGGAACGCGCCGAAGAGGATGAGGGCGATGGCGCTGAGGAGGCGCCCGAGACACCCGAACATCAGTCCGCCTCCCCGGTCACGCCGGCCAGCACGTTGAGGGCGCCCGATCGGAACGCCTGGAGCTCCACCTCGGCGAATCCCGCCGCACGCACCGCGGCCTCGAGCACCGCCCGCGCCGCGGGGGCGGACCACACCGCCAGCGGCTCCGGGTCGAGTTCGACGCGCGCCCGCGTCCCGAAGTAGCGCACCCGGAGATTCCCGGTGACGCCGAGGGCGCGCACCGCCGCCTCCGCATGCTCCACCACGCGCAGGCGCAACGGGGTGACCGCGGTGCCGTAGGGCAAACGTGAGGAGAGGCAGGGGGACGAGGGCTGATCCCACGTGGGGATCCCTCGCGCCGCCGACGCCGCGCGGATCTCCGCCTTCGTGAAGCCGAGCTCGGCGAGCGGTGAGCGCACGCCCTGCTCCGCCGCCGCTCGGGCTCCTGGACGGTGGTCCTTACGATCGTCCGCGTTGGTGCCATCGACGACCACCGCGAGCCCGTGGGCGCGCGCGATCGGTGCGAGGCGGGTCCACAGCTCCTGCTTGCAGAAGTAGCAGCGATCGGTCGGATTGGCGGCATAGCGCGGGTCGGACAGCTCGTCCGTGTCCACCTCCTGCACCGGGATCCCGAACCGATCGGCGACCGAGCGCGCCTGCGCCCACTGCGCCGCCGGGTAGGACGCACTGCGTCCGATGACGGCGAGACAGCGCGCCGGCCCGACCGCCTCGAGCGCCACACAGGCGAGATAGGCGGAGTCCACCCCGCCCGAGAAGCCGATGAGGACCGAGCCCTGGGCACGGAACCACTCGAGGAGGCGCTGCTCCTTGGCCGCAACCGACCGAGGCGTATCCATATGGGGAAAGTTACACGGCCCCCTGCTCCACCGGCTTGTAGTAGAAGGCCTCGGCGACGTGATCGGGGTGGATGGCATCGGCGCCCGCGAGATCGGCGATGGTCTGCGCCACCCGGATGGTGCGGTGGAAGGCGCGCGCCGAGAGTCGAAGCTGCTCGGCCATCTGGCGTAGCAGGGTCCGCGCCTTGTGGTCGATCGCCCCCTCCGTGAGCAGCCAGCGCCCTGGCACCTCGGCGTTCCAATGGACCTCAGGGAGGGTCGCGTACCGCGCCGCCTGGCGGGCGCGCGCCGCCGCGACCCGCGCCCCGATCACGGCACTCGATTCCGCCGGCGCGGCGCGATCGAGTTCGGGCAAGGCGACCGCACCGACCCGTACGTGGAGATCGATCCGGTCCGCGAGTGGTCCCGAGAGCCGCGCCCGGTAGCGTGTGACCTCGCTCGCGGAACACCGGCAGGTGCCCCCGGGCTCCCCCTCGAAGCCGCACGGACAGGGATTCGCCGCCCCGAGCAGGAGGAACCGCGAAGGGAAGCGGACTGATTGGGCCGCTCGCGCGATGACGACGCGTCCGTCCTCGAGGGGTTGCCGCATCGCATCGAGCACATGCCGCGGGAGTTCCAGGAGCTCATCGAGGAAGAGGACGCCCCGGTGGGCGAGACTCACCTCGCCGGGGCGCGGCCCGGGGCCGCCGCCGATGAGGCCGGCGAGGGAGATCGTGTGATGCGGCGCCCGGAAGGGCGGTCGCCGACTCGGGACCGACCCGGTCGGGAGGATCCCACCCACCGAATGGATCGCGACCACATCGAGCAGCGCCTCGTCATCGAGCGGCGGGAGGATCGAGGGGAGACGCCGCGCGAGCATCGTCTTCCCCGTCCCCGGCGGCCCGATCATGAGGGCATTGTGCCCACCCGCGGCCGCGAGCTCGAGCACGCGCTTGGGCGCCGCTTGCCCGACCACCTCCGCGAAGTCGGGCCCGCTGTGGCGTGGCATCGGCGTGGCGGAGGGGTCGTGCGCCACGGTAGGGATGTGACGCCGCGCGAGTGCGCGCACGAGCGCCGCGAGGTCGCTGACGGCCCCGAGGGTGATCCCGCGGAGCAGCGCCGCCTCGTCGATGTTGCCGACAGGAAGGATCAGGGCGCGGGCCCCGGAGGCCCCGGCCGCCCGAGCGAGCGGGAGCGCCCCGCGGATGGGACGCACCGACCCATCCAGCCCGAGCTCACCGGCGAACCAGAGGCCCTGCACCGCGTCGGCGGCGAGTTGCCCACTCGCCACCAACACGGCGATCGCGATGGGGAGATCGAAGGCGGTCCCTTCCTTCCGCAGGTCAGCTGGGGAGAGGTTGATGGTCCAGCGACGTGGGGGGAGTGCGAACCCCGCGTTGACGAGCGCCGCGCCGACGCGATCGCGCGCCTCCTTCACACTGCCCGAGGGGAGGCCCACCATCGTCCATCCTGGGAGCCCCGGGGCGGCATCGACCTCGACGGTCACCGGGGCGGCCTCGATCCCGAGGACGGCCCCACTCTGTATCGCGGCGAGCATGCGGGGACGTTGGCCCCCGTCCATCGGTCCCGAGGCACCGATCCCACGCACCTCGTACCCTGCTACCCCCATCCGCCCGTTCGTGGATAGGTTCCTCCCATGCGCCTCGTTCCCCTGCTCGTCGTCGTCCTG
>CAIVJV010000212.1 GCA_903906325.1 uncultured Gemmatimonadota bacterium | reverse complement strand
CCCGGCGATCCCGACCAGGAGGGCGGCGAGGAGGAGCGGGGTGGTGCGAATCGCGGTTTGCTGTAGAGTGCTTTGCATGATGAAGTGAAGGGGCCGAAGAAAGGCGCCGGTCGGCGCCGCGAAGCAGGTGAGGGGGGCGCGTCGTCGTCAGGTCCCACCGACGCGTCGGATCAGCGCTTCCATGTGCGCGAGGTAGGCGTCGAGCGCGCGCCGCCCCTCGGGCGTGATCCGATAGAGCGTCCGCGGGACGCGCCCCTCGAAGCCCTTGGTGCAGGCGATGTACCCCGCCTCCTCGAGCTTCCGCGCATGCACCGACAGATTGCCATCGCTCGTCTCGAGCAGCGCCTTGAGCTCGTTGAACGTCAGCTGCGCGTGCACCGCCAACGTGCTGACGATCGCCAAGCGCACCCGCTCATGGATCACCTTGTCGAGGGCGAGCGGGGCGGTCGGGTCTCCCGGCACGGCCGTCAAGGCCCGCTCGCGCGCGACGTCGCCCGAGGCCGGTCGGCCCTCGGCGCCGGCCACCCGCGCCTCCTGTGTCGAGGCTGCGCTCCGCTTAGCCACCATGCCGCCGTGCGATCCATAGACCGAATCCGATATGGGTGAGGCCGAACCCGAGTGCGAGCATCCACGCACCGAGCGCCGGTGAACCGACGCCGGCGATCGCGCCGAGCGTCATGAAGGTCATACCCATCGACGGGACCGCACGGACCGAGTGCATCCCGGCGGTCACGATCCCCGTGCCGTAGAGCGTGAGCCACAGGGCGGGGAGGAGGGCCGGGATCCCATCGGCGATCGGCGCCGCCATCGCGGGGCCATCGACCATCGCGAGCGTGAGGATCGCGCCGGCGATGATCGCGGGGAGTAAGCCGAGGAAGAACTTGCGCGCCGGGACGGTGAGGGGGACCTTCGCGGAGGCGCGTCCGTTGCGGCGCATCTTGAACCAGAGGAGGGCGGTCCCGACCGACGCGGCGAGCACCGCCTCGCCGATCCAGACGGCGAGCCATCGGCCGGCGGTCGGCTGCCCCTGCGCGAGCGCGGCGGTGAGCAGGGCGGAGACGCCGATGCCGACGAGTCCCCAGCCGGGGACATCGGTGAAGGCGGAGGCGCCCTCCATCGTCCGGCGAATGAAGGAGAGGTCTTGGATCGCGCGGTCGTGGAGGGCCGGCGGGTGCCGGTCGGGCGAGGCCATGGGGGAGAAGATGCGGTCTCGCAGGGCATCTGTCAAGTACTTTTTTTCATAAAGCTTTCACCCCCCCCCCGCGCGCCACCCGAGGGTAGCCTACCGACGCATCGCACCCTTTGTGATCCCGAAGGGAGCCACTGACTTCCCTGATGATAGCTTATTGGCTATCATCAATCATGGATTATCCCTCCTTGCCGGGGGCAACGCTCAAGGGGGTCCGAGAGAACGCCGGGCTCTCGCAGCGAGACCTCGCCCGCCTCGCCGGCACCTCGCAGTCGGTCATCGCCCGGATCGAGACAGGCCAGGTCGATCCGTCGTGGGGGACCCTCGATCGATTGGTTCGGGCGGCCGGGGGCGCGGTGCACCTCGAGATCGTTGCCACGCCGGCGTTCGATCCGCAGCTCCTCGACGACGTGCCTCGCATCTTGGCGCTCTCGCCGGAGGATCGCCTCCGTGAGGTCGGTGCGATCGCGCGCTTCGCCGCGGAGGCGCGCCGTGTCTGACGCGCGCCCCCTCGATCCGGAGCTCCTGTTCCGCACGCTCGCGGCCCACCGCGTGACATTCGTCCTGATCGGTGCGCTCGGTGCGCGCTTGTACGGATTCCCGCGCGTCACCGCCGATGCGGACATCACCCCCGCGCCCGGACCGAAGAACCTCGAGCGCCTGGCGACCGCGTTGCGCGCCCTCGATGCGCGGATCTACACCGAGTCCGTTCCAGAGGGACTCCCCTTCGACTGCTCGGCCACCATGCTCGGACGGAGCGACCTGTGGAATTTGGTCACTCGAGCAGGTCGGGTGGACATTGCTTTCCGGCCCGCCGGCACGGAGGGGTTTGACGACCTTGCGCATGATGCGGTGCGCTTCGAGGTCTTCGGTATCCCCCTCGACGTCGCGAGTCTGGACGACATCATCCGCAGCAAGTCTGCGGCCAATCGACCGAAGGACCGGACCGATGTCCCACTACTGAAGGCGTTGCGGTCACGAACCGACGACTGACGCCGGGATCGTTGAGCTGACAGGAACGACAAGGCCCCGAGCACCGAAGAAGTGCCGGGGCCGTCCATCGTAAATCAGTCGGGGCGAGAGGATTCGAACCTCCGACCTCCTGCTCCCGAAGCAGGCGCTCTACCGGGCTAAGCTACGCCCCGTGCGGTACTCTGGTGCACCTACCCACCCATCAACGCGCCTGGAAGGACTCGAACCTCCAACCTTCTGATCCGTAGTCAGATGCTCTATCCAATTGAGCTACAGGCGCAACGGACCACCAACCAACGCACACCGAAGTACCGCACTTCCTTCTCCCGCCGCCCGTTGGGCGAGGGACCCGCAACCTAGT
>CAIVJV010000211.1 GCA_903906325.1 uncultured Gemmatimonadota bacterium | reverse complement strand
GGCGAGCATCCCCACGGGCTCCACGGCGAAGAGATTCGACTGTTGGATCGGGGCGCCGCCCCCGGGCCGCGGGGTGCGGGTCTGGGTCTGGGCGGAGGCGGTGCTCCCCTCGATCGCGATCACCAGCTCCCACCGCGGGGTGAGGAGCCAGCTCCCATCCACGCCGATGCTCTGGGCACGGAGCGCGCCGGGGGAGAGGGTGAGGGCGGAGTTGACCGTTGCGAAGAACTCCCCTCCGGCGCGCGGGGTGAAGCTCCCCGAGCGGATGGTGAGAGCGAAGCGCTCCGGCATCGGGGGGCGCATGGTGCGGACCATCACCTCGTTCTCGGGGGCCGGCGGGGCCGGCAGCGGAGGGGCCTCAGGCGGAGGGGCCTCAGGCGCAGGAGCCACGGGCGCAGGAGCCACGGGCGCAGGACCGGGGCGTGCGGGAGCGACCGGTGCGAGGGCTTCTGCCACGGGCATTCGGGCTTCCGCCACGGGCGCGAGGGAGGAAACCGTCGCCGGCGTGGCGGCGGGCGACGAGAACAGGTCGACGGGGGGTTCGCTCACCGGCGGGACCGCTGGCGGTGTGACCACCGGTGCCGGCGGAGGCACGGCCCCCTCCCCGGTCACCTGGACCGGGGCCCGCTTCGTTGGCGGTGGCACGAGGAGACGTACGACCGTGGCACGCACCGACGGCACGCGGACGTACAGCCCCCACGCGAGCATCGGGAGCAGGAGCGACAAGAGGAGGGCGCGGAGGATCCGGCGCCGCAGGGGAGTCGGCGAACTCATGGCACACGCTCCTTGATCGTGAATCGCAGCGGCGCCGCACAGCGCGGCGCCACCGCATTGTCATAGGTCACACAGGCATCGAGGCCGACGCTGGCGGAGACGCGCACCGGTACGGTCCCCTCCGCCCCATCGAGCACCCCGCGCATCGTCACCATCCCATCCGTGACGGCGCGGACCATCCCGGTCGAATCGACCGTCGCAATCGCGGGATCGCTCGAGGTCCACCGCACGCGCGGCGCGGCGTCCGCGATCGGGAAGCCGCGCGCGTCGCGCGCCGCGGGGGTGAGGGCGACCGTCGCCCCTTGCGCCCAGAGCACCTCCCTCGCCGCGCTCAGCGAGAGTTGCGCCGCCCGCTGCGCCACGGTGACCTGCACCGGCGCCGCCGCAAAATCGGCGTCATACCCGACGCCGCGCTCGATCCCTCCGGTCGCATTGGCGAGCTCCGCCCAGACCCGCACCTGCCCATTCGCTACCGAGCGGAAGGCACTCCCCCCGAGGACCGTATCCACGATCCCGGCGCGCTCGATGCGCCACCGGAGCGGGATATCCGGGAGCGCGGTCCCCTTCGCATCGATCGCGACCGCCGTGACCCGCAACGTGTCGCCGAGGCTCGCGAGGGTCGCCTCGCTCACGCTCAGGCGCACCCCCGCGGGCATGATCCGTTCCGGCCCCGTCGCATCCGTGCACCCGAGCGCGAGCACACTCAGGCCCACGCGCGCGAGCCGAGGGATCCTCAGCAGAGCGCGCATCCTCGTCCGCTTCATCGTTGCTCCTCGGCCCCAGGCCCGGTCGTCACCACCACCCGCATCGTCAGCACCACCTCGCCATCGATCGCCAGCCGTCCGATCGTCCACCGCCACGCGGTGCGGTCCACCGTGCCCTGCGTGGCCGCCGTCGAGACCAGCGTGAAGCGCGGCATCTCGGGGAGCGGGACCACCGTCCCGGTCGACGCCCCGGTCCCGGTGTTCTTGACGCGGATCGTCACTGTCACCGTGTCGCCCAAGGCGGGCTCGAGCGACGAGGCAAGCATCGTGATCTCGAGCACCGGGGTCGGCCGGAACGGCGTCACGGGTGCGCTCGGCGCGCTCGGTGCCCCGCGACCCGTCGCGTTCACCGCCGCGACACGGAACTCGTACGCGGTCTCATTCGTGAGGCCGGGGACCCGATGGCGGAGGATGAGCCCCTCGCGCATCACGACCACGGCGGTGTCGCGCCAGGTGGCGCTCCCCACCTGCCGTACCTCTATCACATAGCGGAGGATCTCCCCACCACCGCCGTAGACCGGCGCGGTCCAGACCACCTCGGCGGCCCCATCGAGCGGCGTCGCCGCCACATCGCCTGGGGCATTCGGGAGCACCGCTGCCGGTTGGTCGAGCAGCACCCCAAGCGAGGCCGATCGCTCGACGACGCGGCGATCGACGCCATTCGCCTGCAAGGTGTGACGGCCGAGTTCGATATCGACCGGCAGATCGAGGAGGCCGTCATAGGTCCCGTCGGCGCGCACCAACACCTGGCCGAGGCGACGCGGCT
>CAIVJV010000210.1 GCA_903906325.1 uncultured Gemmatimonadota bacterium | reverse complement strand
TCACCGAGGCCGGCATCCGCTTCATCGATTACAAGGACGAGCGCTTCCTCGCCCGCTTCATCTCCGACAACGGGAAGATCCTCCCGAGCCGGTTGAGCGGCGTCGACGCCCGTCACCAGCGGCAGCTGGCGAAGGCGATCAAGAAGGCGCGCTACCTGGCGCTCCTCCCGTACACGCGCGGGCACACCGCGCAGTAAGGGATGCCGGTGCCGGAGGCGGAGCCGGTGGAGCCGCCTCGGGAGCGGGGCTGGGGACGGATCATCCTCGTCCTCCTCGCGCTGGCGGTCCTGCCGGCGATCCCGCTCCTCCGGGTGGTGCTCCCGGTCGTCGATCCGTTGGTGCTCATCGCCCCGCTCATGGCGGCGCTGGCGCTCGCGGGATGGCGACAGGGAGGGCGCGGGTCGCTCGCCCTGCTCTGGGGGGCGATGGCGACCTGGATCCTCTGGCGGGCCACCCGGGGGTCCACGGCCTTCGGTGAGCTCGTCGCCGGATGGTCGGTGCTGCTCGCCGTGGCGTTCGGCATCGCCACCTCGGTGGCGTCAGGGCCGGTCCCGTTCCTGCGGCGGGCCCTGCCGGCCCTCGGAGCGGCCCTGGTGGTCGGTGGGGTGATCGTGGCGATGGTCCCCGGAGGCTGGTCGGGGGCGATCGGATTGGTCGGAGACGAGGTCGGTCGGCGGGCGGTGAGTGCCACCCGGGAATGGCAGGCGATGGCCGCCCTGCCCGAGTGGCAGGAGCTGATGCAGGGCTCGCCGGCCTGGGAGGAGTCGAGTCGGACGGTGGAACGGCAGCTACAGCAGGTGCCGGGACCCGCTCGCCAACTCTTCCTGGCGGTCTTGGCGTGGCAGGGGCTGATCGCGATGGCCCTGAGCTGGGCGGTGTACCATCGGGTCGCGACCGTGCGACTCGGCCCCCCACTCGCCGCGCTGCGGACGCTGCGGTTCCCGGACGCCTTGGTCTGGGGGCTGATCGCAGGACTCGCGTTGCTGGCGCTCCCCGTCCCGGGGCCGCTTCGCACCGCGGGGCTCGACCTGACGGTGTTCTTCGGTGCACTGTACGCCCTGCGGGGCGTCGGGGTGCTGTGGTGGTTCCTGGCCCCAGGCCGGGGGATGTCGGCGGTGTACCTGCTGCTGACGCTCCTCTTCTGGCCGGTGGTCGGGGCGGTGGCGCTGACCCTCGGGCTCGGCGACACCTGGTTCGACTGGCGCCGCGCGACGCGGCGTGAATCCCAACGTTCGGAGTGAATCATGGAAGTCATTCTTCGCCAGGCGGTCGACAACCTCGGACATCCCGGGGACATCGTGGACGTCTCCGCCGGATATGCTCGCAATTTCCTCCTCCCGCGCGGCGTGGCCTATGAGGCGACCCCGGGGAACAAGAAGCGGATCGCGCAGGAGAAGGAGCGCCTCGAGGCCGCCGAGAAGGCGCGCCGCGACGCCGCGCAGGGGATCGCCGATCGCCTCGCCGAGGTCTCCCTCACCTTCTCCGCCAAGGTCGGCGAGGAAGGCAAGCTCTTCGGCTCCGTGACGGCGACCGACATCGCGCACCAGCTCGAGGCGCAGGGCTTCACCGAGGTGGAGAAGCGCATGATCGACCTGCACGAGCCCATCAAGGCGCTCGGCGTCTACAAGGTCGCCATCCGGCTCCACGCCGACGTCAAGCCCGAGATCAAGGTCTGGGTCATCAAGGGCTGAGTCCGGCGGAACCTTTCCGGCGTCAGCGGGTTCGGTAGCTTACCCCTGTGGTCACCGCTCCCGCTGACGTCCTCCGCGCCGTCCGGCGCGCTGCCGTCGCCCTCGGCGACGCCAAGGCGCAGGACGTCGTGTGCCTCGATCTGCGAGGCGTGACCGACATGGCCGATTACTTCCTCGTCGCCAGCGGCACCTCCGACACCCACGTGCGGTCCACCGCCCAGCGGATCGTCGAGGCGCTCAAGGCCGAGGGGCTCCAGGTGCAGTCGGTCGAAGGGCTCGAGCAGGGGCGCTGGGTCCTCCTCGACTACGTCGACTTCGTGGTCCATCTCTTCCATCCGACGCTACGCCAGTTCTATCAGTTGGAACGGCTCTGGGGCGACGCCCCGGCCGTCCCCCTCCCCGCCGCCTGACGGAGTCCCGATGCGCCGCCTCGGTCGTCGCCTCGCCCTCGCGCTGACCCTCGCCACCATGCTGGTGGCCCCCGCCGGCGCGCAGGGCGGCTACTTCGGTCAGAACCACGTCCAATTCCGGACCTTCGAGTGGCAGGTGCTCACGACCGAGCACTTCGACATCCACTACTACCCGGAGCTCCTCGACGCGGCACGCCTCACCGGCCAGATGGCGGAGCGCTCGTATGCCCGCCTCTCCCGCCTCCTCAACCACACGTTCAAGGAGCGCAAGCCGATCATCATCTTCGGCTCGCGCGCGGAGTTCGCGCAGAACAACGTCCTGGGCGACCTGGGCGAGGGGACCGGCGGCGTCACCGACGCGCTCCGGCAGCGGAACATGTTCTTCTTCGCCGGGGACCTCGGCGAGGCGGAGCATGTGCTCACGCACGAGATGGTGCACGTCTTCCAGTACGACATCTTCGCCCGCGGGCAGGCCGGCGCGGGGATGGAACAGCTCGCCCAGGTGAACCCGCCGCTCTGGTACGTCGAGGGGATGGCGGAGTACCTCTCGATCGGACCGGCGCATCCCTACACCGATGCGGTGTTGCGGGACGCGGCGCTCAACGGGAACATCCCGTCGGTCGAGATGATGACCGACCGCCCCGACCAGTACTTCCCCTATCGCTTCGGCGAGGCGCTCTGGCAGTACGTGGGCCGCCGGTGGGGGGACGAGGTGATCGGGGAGATCATGAACGCGACCCCGAGCCTCGGGGTCGATCGGGCCTTCCGACGATACACCGGTCTCTCCCTCGAGGACCTCGGCGACGAGTGGAAGGAAGACGTCCAGCAACGGTACCTCCCGCAGGTGGCCGAGTTGGAGCGCCCGCGGCGCACCGCCTCCCCCCTGCTGAACGAACGGCGCACCGGGGGTGTGATCCCCGTCTACATCGCGCCGGCGCTCTCCCCGGACGGGAAGCAGATCGCCTACATCTCCTCGGGGAGCCTCCTGCGCGCCGAGGTCTTCCTCGACCTCTATCTCGCGGACGCGACCACCGGCAAGCGGGTCACGCGACTGACCCACAGCACGCTCGACCCCGAGTTCGAGGAGCTCCGCTACCTCTACTCCCAGGGGGCGTTCTCCCCCGATGGGCGCCTCTTCGCCTTCACGGCGCAGCGGAAGGGACGTGACGTCCTCTATCTGTACGACCTCCGGCGGAAGCGCGTGGTGCGGCGGCTCGACACCCCGCTCCAGTCGATGATGGGGCCCACCTGGTCCCCGGATGGCCGGCAGTTGGTCTTCAGCGGGGCACAGGGCGGGCTCTCCGACCTGTACATGATCGACGCGGACGGGAAGAATCTCGTGCGCCTCACGAACGATCCCTACGGCGACCTGATGCCGCAGTGGTCGCCCGATGGACGCCAGATCGCCTTCGCGAGCGAGCGGGGCCCGCAGTCCGACCTCACCTCGCTCCGCCTCGGTGCCTGGCGCATCAGCGTCCTCGACCTCGAGACGGAGACGATCACCACCCTGCCGGGCCAGGACGGGAAGAACCTGAACCCGATGTGGGCCCCGGACGGCCAGTCGATCGCCTTCATCTCCGACCGCACCGGGATCCCGCAGCTCTTCCTCTATGACCGCGGGGACCAGGAGCACTACCAGCTCACGCGGTTCATCGGCGGGATCCTCTCGGTGACGGAGCACAGCCCGTCGATGTCGTGGGCGCGCGATGCCGACAAGCTCGCCTTCACCTACATGGACGACGGCAACTTCACGATCTGGAGCGTGGTGAACCCGCGGCAGCTCAAGAAGGCGCCGTTCCGCGCGCCGATGCCGATGCTCGCGGTCGATGCGCCGGCGGCCGACACGAGCCGGCGGGCCACCGAGGAGCGCCTGAAGCGCCTCGCGCAGGCGATGGCGGACAGCATCGCGGCCGAGCGGGTGGCGGCGACCGATGCGCGGCGGAGTCGGAGCCTGTACCGCGGCAGCGGGGGCCTCCGTCCCACCGCGCTCCTCCCGACCACGGAACGGAGCGGGATCTCGGTCGCGGCGCTCCTCGACAGCGCGACGCTCGCCCTCCCGGCGGCGAGCTCCTTCGGCAGCCAGCGCTATCGCGGCAAGCTCCGCCCCGAGGCGGTGATGCGGCCGCAGATCGGCTACGCGCAGGACAACTTCGGCCGCGGGGTGTACGGCGGGACCGCGATCATCCTGTCCGATCTCCTCGGCAACGAACGCCTCGCCCTCGCGGGAGGGGTGAATGGGCGGTTGAGCGAGGCCCAGCTCTTCGTGGAGTACACCAACCTCGCCGGCCGTCTCCAATACCAGGCCGGGGTGCAGCAACAGCCCTTCTTCTTCCTCGCCGCCCAGCAACAACAGCAGTTCGGCGGCGGGCAGTTCGTGCAGACCCAGGTGCTCGCGCGCTTCATCGCCCGGAGCGCCTTCGCGAACGGGATCTATCCCCTCAACCGCTTCACGCGGTTCGAATACGGGGCGACCTTCCAGAACGTCGATCGCTCGCTGATGTACATCAGCCAGGGGCTCGACTTCAACGCGGGACTCTCGACCGGCTTCTACCTCGACTCGATCGTCGGGGCCGGCTCGCTGAACTACGTCTCCCCGTTCGTCGCCTGGGTGCAGGACAACGCCCTCTTCGGTCCGGCGGGCGCGATCTACGGGCATCGCTACCGCGTCTCCGCGGAGAAGCAGATGGGGAACGTGCAGTGGACGAACCTGGGGCTCGACCTGCGACGCTACGACCCGATCGTCTTCAGCCTCCTGACCCTCGCGACCCGCGTCTCGGCCAACCTCTCCGTCGGCCGCGACGAGATGGAGTTCCCGAAGTTCATCGGGCGCCCCGACTTCATCCGCGGCTACGACCGGGAGCTCTACGCCGGCGATTGCTCCACCTCGGCGACCGACCCGAGCCTCTGCGGCGCGACCCAGCTCCTCGGGAGTCGCGTGGCCTTCGCCAACGTGGAGCTCCGGTTCCCGCTCGTGCGCCGCTTCGTCCTCGGCCTCCTTCCCGTCTCGCTCCCCCCCGTGGACGGGCTCTTCTTCTACGACATGGGGATGGCGTGGTCGAAGGACCAGACGATCTCGCTGCGCCGCCCGGAGAACTACGACTTCGTGACGCAGCGGTACCCGCTGAGTAGCTACGGCTTCGGGGTCCGGATGAACCTCTTCAACATCGCGTTGATCCGCTGGGATTACTCGATCCCGCGCGACGGGACCTTCCGCAACGGGTACTGGTTCTGGACGCTCGGGCAATCGTTCTGATCCTCGGGGCGGCGCCGCGCCGCGCCCGGCGGATCCTCCGCCGTGCGGCCCCCCTCACCGTCCTCGCGCTGGGGCTCGGGTGCGATCAGGCCGCGCCCGCGCCGAACGCGGTGCTGCACGGGGTGGGTCCCGATGCGATCCTGCTGCGCTTCCCCGCCGCCGGCGGGATCGTGAGCGCGTACACCGCGGCGGCCGACAGCGTCCTCTGGCGCTCGCGGGCCCCTGCCCCCACCCTCGCCGCGGTCCTCGGCTTCGATGACTTCAGCGGGCTCGTGCTCGCCCGCGACACGTCAGGGCACGCGCTCAGCCTCGACCTGCGTCTCGGCTCGGTGGAGCAGCTCGGGACCGCGGCGCTCCAGGGCGAGGTACGGAGCGAGGGTACCGCCGCGTTCGGCCGCGACAGCACGGGGCAGGTGGTGCGCGTCACGCCGGTGGCGACCTGGACCTGGGCGTCGCCGACGCCGGCGCGCCAGCTCGTCCCGCTCCCGGACGGGGCCCTCCTCGTCCTCTCGGAGCGCGCCGGCGGCACCATGATCCGGCGCCTGATCCCACCCGACACGCGCGTCACGGACAGCCTCGAGCTCCCGGCGGCGCGGCGGGTGCTGCGCACCGCGGCCGGGGACCGGCTCTGGGTGCTCACCGACGGGGAGCTCCTCGCGATCCGGACCCGCGATCTCACGCCCGCCCTCACGATCCCCCTGGGCGATCCGGTCGGCGTGATGGAGGCGACCCCGAGCGGGGATCGGCTCTTCCTGGCCTCCGACCGTGACGCGCTCCGCGTGATCGATCGCTTCGCGGAGCGGGAACAGGACCAGATCCCCCTCCCGGGGCCGGCGACGGCGCTGCGCATGGATCCCGACGGCACGTATCTGTTGGTGCGGACCGAGGCGCCGGCGGGGATCCAGGTGGTCGCGATCGGGACGATGCGGGTGGTGACGAGCGTCGCAGGTGAGTGGCGGGACGACCTCCCCGTGGTGACGCCGCAGGGCCGGGTGGTGGTGGCACGCGAGGGGGCGATCGTGATCCTCGACATCGTGACGGGCCGAGAGATCCGACGCCTGCCGGACAGCGCGGCGGACCGCTGGCATCTCCTGCGCTGGAACGGGTTCCGGCCGCGTGCGGCGGGGCTCGACCGTCCGGTGGCGTTCGAGGAGGATGACTCGGCGTCCACGATGGAGGGGGCGATGGCGGTGCCGTCCGGGCCGGCGATGCCCGGCGCGCCCTCGGCGGCCGCGAGCTGGACGCTCTCCTTCGCCACGTTGATCGACCAGGATCGGGCCCGGATGATGGCGCGCGAGATCTCCGTCGAGGGGCGGACGGCGCGCGTGCTCGTCGGCGACCGGGACGGCGCGCCGATCTTCCGGGTGCTCCTCGGCCCCTACGACTCACGCGAGGCCGCCGAGCGGGCGGGGATGCTCTCCGGGCGCGCGTACTGGGTCTTCGAGGGGACGCCATGATCCCTGCCCCCCTGCCCCCCGAGACCTGGGTGGCCGAGGGCGCACGCGTCGCGGAGCGGGTCACCGGGGTGAGCGCCGTCGTGGTCATCGGGCGTGAGCCGGAGGTGACGGCCCTCGTGGCGCGCGGCATCGCCTCGGTGGCCAGCGGCGAACGGGCCGTCGCGCTCGCCGATCTGATCGGTGACGTCACGGCGCTGGGCGTCCCGCACCCGGTGCCGGGGCTGCGCGAATGCTTTCGCGATGGGATCCCCGTCTCCGACACCGCCCAGCCGCTCGAGGGCGCACCGCAGATCTTCGTCCTCCCGCACGGGACCGCGCGGCTCGATGCCTACGCCCTCGCGGGCCACCCGCGCTGGCGGCCGCTCATCGCGGGGTTCCGACGGACGGAAGGGCTCCTCCTCATCGTGGCGCTCGCCGGCACGGAGGGGCTGGACCTGCTCATCGAGGCGTCGGATGGGGTGATCGCGGTCGATCTCCCCCCGATGCTCGTCCGGCAGTGGCCGCTCGTGGCGACGGTCGATCGGCCGGAGGAACTCCCGCCGATCCTCGTCAGCGACGCGGGACGCGCGCTCCTCGAGGAGCGGCTCCAATCGGCCGCGACCCGATCCCCCGCGGATGCCCGTGACGGGGTGGCGCCCGCCGCGCCGTGGACGGCGCGCGCCGTGCCGACCTGGCTCCGCACGCCGCGGGGCGCGGCCCTGCTCGTCGGC
>CAIVJV010000209.1 GCA_903906325.1 uncultured Gemmatimonadota bacterium | reverse complement strand
CGCGATGGCGGTGGCGCTCGAGCAGGAGATGCGGGCGCGCGTGGTCGAGGCGGAGGCCGAGGTGCCGCGGGCGATGGCCGAGGCGTTCAAGCAGGGGAACCTCGGGATCATGGACTATTACAAGATGAAGAACGTGCAGGCCGATACCGCGATGCGCAGTGCGATCGCCGGGGGCGATGAGCCGCCGACGCCGGCGAAGCCGCGCTGAGGGTGACCTGACGTGGAGCAGCTCCTCCCGGTCCTCTTCATCCTCGCCGCGGGATTGATCGATCTGATCCAGCGGTGGCAGCGGCGTGCCAAGCGGCCGCCGCTCGAGCGGGAGTCAGAGCCAGAGCTGATCCGTGCGCCTGAGCAGGCGCCGCGACCGGAGCGTCCGGTGCCTGAGGTGGTGTTCGACTTCGAGGAGATTCTGCGGGGGACGGCGCGTCCGAGGAAGACGGCGCCCCCTCCGCCCCCTGCGGCGCCGAGCCCGACGCCCCGTCGTGCGCCGCGGGCCGCTCCCGCGCCTGAGGGCCCGCGTGGGCCGCGGCCGGTGGCGAAGCCGATCGCGCGCCCGGCGCATCCGCTCCTGCAGTCATTGCAGCGGCCGGCAGACGTACGTCAGGCGATCGTGGTGAGCACCATCCTCGGCCGGTGTCCGGGGCTCGAGTGAGGATCGATTGGCGGCGCATCCGGCTCCGGGGCTGGATGCGCCGCGCCGCTCTCGTCTTGTTGGGGCTCCTGCTGCATCCCCGTGCGGGCGCCGCGCAGCCCGAGACGCGGCTGCTCCTGCTCCCGCTCGACGATCGTCCGTCCTCGGTGCGATTCCCCGTGCAGATCGGGGCGATCGCGGGGGCGGCGGTGATCATACCGCCCATCGCGCTCTTGGGACGCTTCACCCAGCCGGCGGACGTGGATGGGGTGCATCGCTGGCTCCGCGATCAGCTGTTGGACCCACGGGGTCGCGCGACGGCATCCCTCTCCGTTCCGCCGATCGACGCACTGATCGTCTCGATCGACCTCTTGGCCTATGGCGGACTCGTCGCCTCACGCACGATCGAGAGCGCCACGCCACGACAGGCGATCGCCCGACTCGACATCCTCCGAGCCATCCGCACCCGCTATCCGACGCTCCCCATCTATGCGTCGGCGAGTCTGATGCGGATCGCCCCGACGGCGGACGGGCGGAATGAGGCGTATCGTGAGGCGCTCGCGCGGTGGGCCGAGCTCGCCCCGGATTCGCTCCGGCCGGAGGTCGCGCGGGAGCTGGTGCCGCTCCGCGCGCGCATCCCGGATGCGGCGTTGGCCTCGTATCGTGCGGCACGGGCGCGGAATCTCGCGGTGCACCACGCGCTTCTAGACCTCACCGCCGCGGGAGTGCTGACCCATCTGGTCCTCACGCAGGACGATGCGCGGTCCCGCGGGGTCCATGTGGCGGAGCGTGCGCGACTCGCCGACGCGGTCCTCGCGCGTGGGCTCGGCGATCGCGTCAGCATCCAGATGGGGACCGACGAATTTGGGATGCTCTTGGTCGCTCGAGCGCTCACGACGCTACGGGGCACGTCGCCCGCGGTCGCCGTCACCTACACCGCGGCGCGTGACAGCGGGCGGGCGATGCCGTTCGAGGACCGGCCGCTGGCCGAGACGGTGCGAGCGCACCTCAGGCTCGTGGGGGCGCGCGTGGCCGACGGAGGGGATGACGCGGTGCTCGGATTGGTGGTCCACACCGATCGTGGGGCCCCCGCGGCCGCGGCACGGGTGCGTGCGAGTCAGCAGCCGGTGATCCTGGCCGACATCGATCCCACTGGATCGATCCAAGGGGCGGACACCCTGCTCACCGATGCCCTGATGCGTTCGGGCCACTTCGCCACGCTCACCGGCTATGGCGGGTGGAACACGGCGGGGAATGCGATCGGGACCGCGGTCGCGCATGGGGTGGTGCGGTGGCTCTCGCTGCAGGACACCGCGACCGTGGCGCATCCCGCGCGGCAGGCGGCGCACGCGGCGTTCCTCCTGGATCGATGGCTCGACGACGATCTCTACAAGAGCCGCATCCGGCCAGGCCTCGTGGCCTCCGTCCGCTCGCGCGGGTGGGATCCGTTCCGGTTCACCGAGGCGCAGGGGACCGCGGTGGCACAGGAGATCCACCGGGCGGTCGAGCGGCGGATGGCCGTGGTCGGTGATCTCGCCCCGGTGATCGGCCCGCGGTGTCGAGTGACCTCACCGGTCCGGGTGCGACTCCCGTGGGGGCGGACCTTCGAGGCGGCGTTCGATTTCACTATCGGGTGCACGTGAAGCGGGGGTGGCGCCATCGGCGCCACCCCCGCTTCGTCCTGCCTCATCGGTCCGATCAGCCCTTCGGGATGTTCGGGTTGTTGTCCGTCTCCGAGAGCGGGAGCGGGTAGCAGGTCTGCGTCCCGATCGCCGGGAACCCGGGCTTGAAGTACGTGGCCCCCGCGACCGGCACGTTCAGGACGCTGGTCGGGTTGCGGCGCCAGTCGCCGAAGCGCTGGCCCTCGAGGTAGAAGTCGAGCGACTTCTGCGTCATGAGCTCGGTGAGGACGCTCGCCGCATCGGTGGCGCCGGCATACGCCGCCTGACCACCGGCAGCACGGCGGGCGTTGATCAGGGTGATCTGATCGGCCGTCGTCCCCGCCTCGGCGGCGATGTAGTCGGCCTCGAGCTTCGAGGCGACGCGCACCGGGGAGGCGTAGGTCGGGTACTTCTGCTGGATCACGAAGGCCCCGGAGTTCGGGTCCTGCGCGACGAGGGAGTGCTGCCCCGGGACGCGATACGAGATCCGGTTGTCCGTGATCCGGAAGGCCGGCGCGACGGAGATCGACCCACGATCGAAGGTGAACTGCCACATCCGGTTGCTCAACCGGGTCCGGTTGGTCGGATCGTCGAGGTGGGTGAAGGAGAACGAGAAGCCCGCCGGCACCGAGGCGGCATCCGCCGCGGCCGAGGTCTTGTTCCCGCGCTGGAGGTAGGCACGTGCCCGGCCGACGCGCGCGACGTTGGCGAGCTGTACCGCCGCCGTGGTCCCGTTCGCCGTCCCCTTGGTGATCGCCGCCGTGAAGTTGGCGATCGCCGAGTCGAGCATGTCGTTGGTGGTGAGGAGCGGGCCACCGTAGACGACGCCCTGACAGAACTGCTCCGCCATCAACTGGAACGAGTAGCCGAGCCAGGTGTGCGCCCGGACGTAGCTGATGTTGGATTCCGGGGTCGGCAGCTCGAGCCCCAGGATGAGGTGGTTGCCGG
>CAIVJV010000208.1 GCA_903906325.1 uncultured Gemmatimonadota bacterium | reverse complement strand
CCGCGAGGACCACCTCCCCCTGCGGCGCGAGCCGCGGGATCAGCGTATCGAGGAGGCCGGCATCACCACTCGCGTCGAGGATGCAGCGATAGTCACGACGCGAGTCGGCGGCCGCGTCGAGGACTGGATAGCCAGCGGCCCCGTCCAGGCGCTCGGCCGCGCGCTCCCACACCACCGGCGTTCCACCCAACGCCACGGTGAGGCGCGCGACGAGTCGACCGAAGACCCCATGGCCGACGATGAGCTCGGGGAGTCGGTCGCCACCGCGGATGGCATGGAGCGCCGTCGCCGCGAGGGCGAGGAGGGTCGCGCGCTCGCCGAGCTGGGCATCGATGGGGATCACGCGCGGCGCGGGCGCGACCACGGTGCGCGAGGCGCCACCGAAGAGGCCACGGATCGCACCGTAGCAGTTGGCCCCCGGCACGAAGACCGGGGTCCCCACCGCGAGGGAGGCGTCGGCACCAGCGGACCGCACCACACCCACCGACTCATAGCCCGGCACGAGCGGATAGCCCAATCCTGGGAACACCGGCATCCGCCCCTCCCACAGGAGGCGCTCCGTCCCCGCGCTGATCGACGACCAGTGGATGTCCACGACGACATCGCCCGCCTCCGGAGGGGCGAGCGCGAGCTCGCGCAGCGCGAGCTGACGCGGCTGATCAAAGACGACTGCGGTGGACATCACCATCGGAATGCGGGCACCATCACCGAGAGATTGGAGTAACGATTACTAGACGCCTCAAGACGTAAAGGGTCATTGACACTTTAAGGTGCAACCCGGAGCTAGAGCCGTCAAGAGACGGAAGGGGCCGGGAGTCAGGTGTCAGGGATCAGGTGTCAGGTTCGCTCTCATCCCTGGTACCTGGCCCCTGGTCCATGCCTTGTTTCGGCCTTTATTCGGTTTATTGCCGGGGAGCTGACGATGGCGCCAGATTGCCTCCCATGACTCTCTTCGCGATCCTCGTCGGCGCCCATATCGCCACAGGAGCGGTCGGACTGGTCCTGTTCTGGGTCGCCGTCCTGACCAGGAAGGGGGGCGTCGCCCACCGCCGGTGGGGACTCATCTTCGCCTACAGCATGCTGGTCACCGGCTGCATCGCCATGGGGATGGGGATCACCACCCTCCTCGACCCCATCGGCACGCACCCCCACCTCCCCCCGGCCGAATGGTCCCCCACGACCATCCGCGCGATCTTCGGGTGGATGATGCTCTACCTCGCGACGCTCACCGTGAGCCTCGCCTGGCACGGCCTCCGCGTGGTGCGCAACAAACGCCAGCATGCGGCGAACCGCACCCCGTTCGACGTCGCCCTCCAGATCGCGGTCATCCTGGTCGCGCTCAACTGCGCCGCCCACGGCTATCTCGACGGCCAGCCCCTCATGATCGGGATCAGCGTCGTCGGCCTCGCCTCCGGTGGGACCAATCTCTTCTTCTCCTTCCGGCAGACGCCCCCCCGGTGGGCCTATCTCGTCGAACACATGAAGGCACTCGTCGGCGCGGGGATCTCCGTCTACACCGCCTTCATGACCTTCGGGCTCGTGCGACTCCTCCCGACCCACGCGCTCAATCCGATGGCGTGGGCCATCCCACTCGTCATCGGCCTCAGCATCATCATCTACCATCACGTGCAGATCCATCGGTGGTATACGCGCGGCGTGAGCCGGCGGGTGGTGGTGCGAGACGCATGACCCACACCGCCCGCTCCCTCGTCGTCTTCGGCGTCTACGATATCGCCATCGGCGCCGCGCTCTTCCTCGCACCCGGCCCGACCCTCGACCTCCTCCTCACCGCGCGCACCACCGAGCACTGGATCCGGCTCCTCGGCATGAGCGCGATCGTCCTTGGCTTCTATTACATCGTCGCCGGCCGCGCGGATCTCACCCTGATGGCACGCGCCTCGTGCTGGGGACGGCTCGCGATGGCGACCGGCTTCTCCGTCCTCGTCCTCCTCGATCTCGCCCCGGTGCTGCTCCTCGGCATCGCGGGCAATGAACTCCTCGGTGTGCTCTGGACGACCCGCGCGCTCGCGGCCGATGCACGGGCCGGTACCCGTGCCTGAGCTGACCACCTACCGTCCCCCCGCCCCGCGTCCCACGGGGCCGATCCGCTCCCTCCTCCGCGTGATCGCCAGCGGTGAGGGGGATCTCCTCTCACTGATCCCCGACCTCGCCTATCGGGAGCGACTCCTCCCACTCGGCATCACCCGCCGTGGGATCCTCTACCTCAATGATCCCGCGCTCGTCGTCGAGGTGCTGAACGACGCCGAGGGGATCTTCCCCAAGAACGACCTGATGGTCGATGCCGTCGCCCCCCTCATCGGCAACGCGATGTTCGTCTCGAGTGGGGAGACGTGGAAGCGCCAGCGCCGGATGATCGAACCCGCGTTCTCCCACATGCGGCTCAATCGGGCCTTCGGGCAGATGGTCGACGCCGTCACCGACCATGAGCGGTGGCTCGACGAGAAGGTCGCCGGCGCCGCGCCCTTCTCCCTCGATGCGGCGATGGGACATCTCACCGCCGATGTGATCACGCGGACCATCTTCTCGATCCCGCTGCATGAGGGGGCGGCGCGCGATGTCTTCGAGGCCTTCACCGTCTTCGAACGACAGGTCGCGAGCGTCAACGTGAAGGCGCTCCTCTTCGACAAGCCGTGGAACCATACCACGCAGCCGGCGCCGGTGCTCGAGGCCTGTCGGCGGATCCGTGCGCATATCGACGCGATGCTCGCGCCGCGCTTCGCCCCGGACGCCCCCCTGTTCGATGACATCTGTGCGGCCGCGATCGCCGCGGTGGATCCCGTCACCGGCGAGCGCTTCACCCGCGAGGAACTCGTCAACGAACTCGGCGTCTTCTTCCTCGCCGGCCATGAGACGAGCGCGAGCGTCCTCACCTGGGTCTTCTTCCTCCTCTCCCAGCGTCCTGAGGTGGTGCGCCGGATCCGAGCGGAGGTCGACGCCCTCTGTGGTGATGGCGAGATCACCATCGACCACGCCAAGCGCTTCCCGTTCATCAAGGCGGTCTTCAAGGAGACCATGCGGCTCTATCCGCCCATCACCTTCCTGCCGCGTGTCGCGCTACGCGACACCGTCCTCGGTGGACGGAAGGTCAGGCGCGGCACGATGCTCATGATCGCTCCATGGACGATCCATCGGCATCAGCAGCTCTGGAACGACCCGGAGCTCTTCGATCCCGACCGCTTCTCCCCCGAACGGGAAGGGGCGATCGTCCCCGGGGCATTCCTCCCGTTCGGCTGGGGGCCACGCGTCTGCGTGGGGGCCGCCTTCGCGACGCTCGAGGCCTCGCTCTTCATCGCGCGGTTGACGCGTCGCTATGACTTTGAGGCGCTCGCGCCAGAGCGGGTCCGACCGGCGGCGCGGCTCACCACCCGCCCGCGGCACGAGATCCAGATGTGGGTCCGCCACCGATCGAAAAGCGTCTGACGCATTCCTCTCTTCGACCTCAGGGTATGAACACCGATTCCGCACTCCGACGCCGCCTCCGCCCCTTCTTCCGAGCGCTCGCGGCCGATGGGATGATCCTCTTCATGCTGGCCGTGGTCGTGATCGAGGCGACGGTGCTGGTGCTCTGGCATCGCCAGACGGGGAATGGACCCGCTCCGGTCGAGCTCCTCACCTTCTTGGGGGCGGGCGGAAGCCTCATGGTCTCGATGTATTTCCTCCGGCGCGTCGATCGGCATCCGTTGCCCTACGCCTTCGCCTTGCTCTCAGCGCTCGGCTTCCATGCGGTTCACGTCCTGCTCCTCTGGGGACGCTGACGCGAGGCGAACCAGAGCGGGATCCCCATCGCCACGATCCCGACGATCCCCGCGGGGACCATCCCCCAGCGCAGGCAGATCACGATCGGGAGCAGACCGTTCGCGGCATAGAGTGCGAGGGGGAAGTCATGCGGAGCGACCCGGGCGGTCCAGGTGCTCGGGGGGATCAACGCGAGCGTCACCCGGGCGACCAGGGTTCCGGTGAGGATCCACCCGAGGAAGTTGACGACCGGGATGCCGAAGTAGCCGTCATG
>CAIVJV010000207.1 GCA_903906325.1 uncultured Gemmatimonadota bacterium | reverse complement strand
CCTGCTGGCCCAGGCTCAGCGGCATGCGTCCCGCACAGGTCGCACCTTCACCCAGCTGATCGCCGACGCACTGCGGCTTGAGATGCAGCGGCCCGCCACGCCGCGCCGGGTCAGTGAACCCCTCCCCATCTTCGGGGGAGGCGGGCTTCGCCCCGGGGTCGATCTCAGCGACAACAGCGCGTTGCTCGACCTGATGGACGAGCGCTGATCGGTGCTCCTCCTCGATGTGAATGTCTTGGTCGGTGCGATGCGCTCCGACTCGCCGCGCCACGGGGTGATGCGCTCGACGCTCGACGCCCTGCGCTCCTCGCCGGAGCCCTTCGCGCTCTGCGATCCCGTGCTCAGCGGGACGCTCCGGATCCTCACCAATCCCCGTGTCTTCGGTGTCCCCACCCCGACCGATCTCGCGGTGCGCTTCGTGTGCCTCGTGCGTGAGTCGCCGAATGCCATCGTGCTCACGCCGGGGGTACGGCACTGGGAGATCTTCTGTTCGATGATCCAGCAGCTCCCGAGCGCCGGGAATCTGGTGAGCGATGCCTGGATCGGAGCGTTGGCGGTCGAGCACGGGTGTGACGTCCTCAGCGATGATGCAGACTTCGCGCGGATTCCCGGGGTGCGGTGGCGGAGACCCGGCGATAAATAGCTACATAAAAGGATTGATTGTTGCCTTAAGTCGTATTATATTCCTTTTATGTATGATTCTCGTCTGATTGGCGCCGCGCTTCGTACGGCCCGAAAGGCCCGCGGCCTCTCGATCGCCGAGCTGGCGGAGCAAGCCGAGGTGAGCCCGCGACTCATCAGCGAGGTCGAGCGCGGAGCGCGGCCCCATGTCTCCCTCGCGACGATGATACGCCTGCTCACGCTGGTCGGGGCTGAGCTGCGTGTCTCGCTCGGCGCGGAGCTTGATGAAGAGATCGCACGTCGGGAGCGCGCCGAGCATCGTCGGCGGACGTGGACGGGATTCAAGTCGACGCTGTCGGAACATGATGACCCACCGCCGCCGGCGTCCCGAACCGCACGTCTCGAGGCGGTCGCGTCGGCGTCTCAGCTCGTCTACGCACTGCAGCGCGCGCCACGTCACGTCCGTGTCGCTGAACGTGATCCGTCGGTGGATCCTCACGCGTGACACCGCGTCATGATGGGCGGAGGAATGCGCTCGACGACACGGCACTCCCCTCGGACTTTCGTGACTTCATCCGCGCCCTCAACGCGCACCGCGTCGAGTATGTCGTGGTGGGCGGGTATGCCGTGGGGTATCACGGTCATATCCGTGCCACCTCGGATATCGACTTCTTCTATCGGCGCACGTCGGTCAACGTCACGCGGCTTATACTAGCGCTCGCCGATTTCGGCGCACCGGGCAACGTGATGGATGCTGCGCATCTCGCGAGTCCAGAGGCCGTCGCGGGTTTCGGCGAACCTCCGCATCGGATCGAACTGCTCGCCGGCATCTCTGGTGTGACCTATGAGGAGGCCGCTCGAGAGGCGATCACGATGGAGCTCCATGGGGAGCGGCTTCCGATCATCGGTCTCGAGGCCCTCCGCCGCAACAAGCGGGCGAGTGGACGAAAGAAGGATCGCGATGATCTGCGTCGGCTCGCGACGGCGCGATGATCGGTGTGATGGCGCGCACAGCTTAACATCCGCACGGTCGGACCGTCGAATCCCAATGATGCACCCGCTCCCCGTCGATCGATGATCCTCCGTCTGCTTGCGCCCCTCTGCGGCGTGGTGATCGCGGCCTGTGGTGGGGCTTCCACCGCTAACAACCCAGACACCGCGACGGCCCCCTATCCCGCGGGCCTCAGCGACCAGACCCTCACCGTGGCCGGGGTGACGCGGCAGTACCGCGTGCATGTCCCCGCCGCGATCGCGGCGAACCCCGCCGTCGCGCCGAAGGGGGTCGTCGTCGCCTTGCACGGCGGCGGGGGGATCGGCCCTGATGTCGCCACGCTCGGGGCGCATCCGCTCTCCGTCTTCCGCACGGTCGCCGATCGCGAGGGGTTCGTGGTCGTCTATCCGATCGGGCTCCCCGCCGCGGATGGGGCACCAGGATGGAACGACTGCCGGGGCGATGATCGCATCACCAGCGCCGCGGACGATGTGGGATTCCTCGCCACGCTCCTCGATCGATTCCGCGACCAATACCGCCTTCCCGCGGCACGACTCTTCCTGACCGGGACGTCCAACGGGGCGATGATGACCCACGCCTTCGCGATCACCTATCCCACACGGGTGGGCGCGGTCGCGGCCTCGGCGGGGAACCTCGCCGAGCAACCGCGGAGCGGCCCCTGTGCGGCGGGGCCCCTGACCCCGGTCCCGATCATGATCCTGCATGGCACCGCCGACACGCAGATGCCCTACGAGGGGGGATGCGTCGCGAACATCGGTGGGGCGTGCAATCGCGGACGGGTGATCTCGGCCGAGGCGACGCGGGATCGGTGGCTGGCGGCGAACGGGCTCACGGTGGTGACGCCGACCGTCGTGACCATCGACTCGAGTGCCGCCGATGCGGGACCGGCACGTCGCTTCGACTATGCGGGACCGGCGCCGATGCGGTGGTGGCAGCTCGAGGGGGCGGGGCACACGGTCCCGAGCCGGACGGTGCTCATCGCGCCGAACGCACTCACCGGGATCCAGAACCGGGATGTGGAGTTCGCCGAGATCGCGTGGGCGTTCTTCGCCTCGCGGCTGCCGTAGGCGCTCGCGCTCGAGCGCCGGGGTCGCGGCGATAGCTTCCATCGATGCCCTTCCCCTACGCCCGCTACGTCGCCCTCGGTGACTCCTCCACCGAAGGGCTCGATGACCCGATCGGCCCCGACGCGCCGCACCGCTACCGCGGCTGGGCCGACCGCTTCGCCGCGCACGTCGCCACGAGCCAGCGTACGACGCACTCCGAGGCCCCGACGCTGCTCTACGCGAACCTCGCGGTCCGCGGGCGCCGTACCCGGCAGGTGCTCGAGACCCAACTCGCCCCGGCGCTCGCGATGCGTCCCGACCTCGCGACGGTCTTCGCCGGGACCAACGACATCATCCAGTCGGGGTGTGATCTCGACGCCGTGCTCGCTGACCTGGGCACCATGCAGCGCGCGCTCCGGGACCAGGGCGCGACGGTGCTCACCATCACGATGCCCGACCTCGCCGACCTGATCCCCTTCGCGGGGCGGGTGAGCGCGCGGCTCGCGGACTACAACGCGCGGGTGCGCGCGCTGGCGGCGGAGACGGGGACCTTGGTGGCCGATCTCGCGGCACACCCCTGGGTGACCGACCCGCGGTTCTGGAGCGCGGACCGGCTCCACGCGAATGCCGAAGGGCACCGCCGGATCGCGGCGGCGCTCGCCGCACAGCTCGGCGTGCCGGGGATCACCGACGACTGGGCGGTACCACCCTCGGCACGGCGGCGACGCTCAGCGATCGGCCGCGCGGTGGAGGATCTCACCTGGGCGGGTGGACACTTCCTCCCCTGGCTCTGGCGGCATGCGCGGGGGCGGTCGTCGGGGGATCTCATCACGGCGAAACGGCCGAGGCTCGAGCCGGTTCTCATCGACTGACCCCCCCCGTCACCCCAGCGCCGACTTCACCACGAACCAGACGTTCGCCGGCCGCTCCGCCAACCGCCGCATATACCAGCGGTACCAGGCCTCGCCGTAGCTGATCAGCGTCGTCACCGGGAACCCCTCGGCCCGCAGCCGCTCCTGCTCCTTGGACCGGATCCCATACAGCATGTGGACCTCGTAGCGGTCCTTGGCGAGCCCCATCCGGTCGGCGTGCCCGACGATCCGACGGATCAGCGGCATGTCGTGCGTCCCGAACACGGCGCGCGCGCGGCCGGCCGCCGCCATCTCGAGCATGGTCCGCGCGATCGCCTCATACGCGGCATCGGTGTCGGCCTTCTTGGGGAAGGCGATATGCGCGGGCTCCATATAGGCCCCCTTCACGAGCCGGATCACGGGATCGACCGCGCGAAGGCGCTCGAGATCCTTCGGCGTGCGGAAGAGATAGGCCTGGAGCGCGAGCCCGGTCCGCGGAAACTTCGCCTTCACCGCCTCGTAGAGCGCGAGGGTGCGATCGACATACGCCGAGTCCTCCATGTCGAGCCAGAGCACGGAGCCCACGGCGGCGGCCTTCTCGGCGAGCGCGAGGCAGTGATCACGGCACGCCGCCTCGCTCTGGTCCAACCCCAGCTGCGTGGGCTTGATGCTCACCTCGGCGGGGAGCCTCCGCGCGGCGATCTG
>CAIVJV010000206.1 GCA_903906325.1 uncultured Gemmatimonadota bacterium | reverse complement strand
TCTTCTCGCAAATTATCTGCATATATTCTGAATCTAATGCTTTGTGGATTTTGTCTAGGATTAATAACCCTACTCTGTAATTTAAATCCTCTAATTTCATTTTCTAAAATTTTTGTCAAGGCAATAATTGAATTGATAGTTTGATCGCCAGGGTCCCGCCGTGGCCGATGCGCGACTCCTGCAATGCCCGGCGCGCGGCACTCACGACGTCATGCGAGGAGACGCCGACCGGCTTGTCGACCAGCAGGACGCCGTCAGTCGTCCCGGTCGTCTTCCGGCGCGGCATCCGTCGCGGGGGGCTGATGGAGGCTCGCGAGGAGGGTCTCGATCCGCGCCGCGCGGGCGACCGATTCATCGAGCCGGAACTGGATCTCGGGGGCGAACTGCAGCCGGAGGGCCTTCCCGACGCGGCTGCGCAGATGGCCCGCCACGCCCCCGAGCACCTCGAGCGCGGTGGTCTTCTCGGCCTCCGTGCCCATGACGCTCACATAGACCGTGGCATGGCGCAGATCGCGCGTCATCTCGACGGCGGTCACGGTGAGGAGCCCGGTGACCCGCGGATCCTTGAGGCCATGCGACAGGAAGGCGGCGACCTCCTCGCGGACGGCCTCCGCCACACGGTCTTGGCGCCGGGGATCACGTGGGGGCATCAGGTCCCTTCCCGTCGAGCGGTGTCGGGCTCAGCTGGCGGACGCCGACTGCAGCGTCCGCGCCACCGACTCGGTGCGGTAGAGCTCGATCACGTCGCCGACCTTGATGTCATTGAAGTTCTCGACCCCGATGCCGCACTCGTACCCTTCCTTGACCTCCTTCACGTCGTCCTTGAACCGACGGAGGGATCCGATCGTGCCGTCGTAGACCTCGATCCCGTCGCGGACCACGCGGACGCGGCCTTGGCGATTGATGAGCCCCGAGCGGACGAAGCAGCCGGCGATGACGCCGATCTTCGGCACCTTGAAGGTCTCGCGGACCTCCGCCTCGCCGACGACGACCTCCTTCTCCTCGGGCCGCAGGAGCCCTTCGAGGGCCGCGCGCACATCGGCGACCGCCTCGTAGATGATGCGATAGAGCTTGATCTCGACGCCCTCGCGATCGGCGGCGGCGCGGGCCTTGGTGTCGGGCCGCACGTGGAAGCCGATGATGATCGCACCGGACGCCTTGGCGAGGAGGATGTCGCTCTCCGTGACCGCCCCGACGGCGCGCGCCACGACCTCGACCTGCACCTCCTCGTTGCTGAGCTGCTGCAAGGCGTCGGCGAGCGCCTCCGCCGGGCCGCCCTGATCGGCCTTGATGAGGAGCTTGAGCTGGCGCTTGCCCTCGCCCGTCGAGGCCATGAAGTCCTCGAGCGAGACGGCACCCTTCGCGGTGCGACGGCTCCGCGCCTCGCGATCGAGCCGCTCACGCCGCTGCGCGATCTCGCGCGCCTCGGCGGCATCGAGCACGGCGATGAACTGGTCGCCCGCCATCGGCACGCCCGTGAGCCCGAGCACCTGCACCGGGATCGCGGGCCCCGCCTCCTTCACCGGCTTGCCGCGCTCGTCGAGCATCGCGCGGACGCGCCCGGAATGCAGGCCACAGATGAAGTCGTCGCCCACGCGGAGCGTGCCGCTCTGCACGAGGATCGTCGCCACCGCGCCCTTCCCGGGGTCGAGCTGGGCCTCGATCACGGAGCCCGTCGCGCGACGGTCCGGATTCGCCTTGAGATCGAGGATCTCCGCCTGCAGCAACACCTGATCGAGGAGCTCGGTGACGCCCGTGCCCTTCTTGGCCGAGATCTCGGAGGCGAGCACCGTGCCGCCGAAGTCCTCGAGGACGACGCCGTGCTGGAGCAGGTCCTGCCGCACCTTCATCGGGTTGGCGGCGGGGAGATCGCACTTGTTGATCGCGACGATCATCGGCACGCCGGCGTTCTTGGCATGCGAGATCGCCTCGATGGTCTGCGGCATCACGGCGTCATCGGCCGCGACGACGAGGATCACGATGTCGGTCACCTGCGCGCCGCGGGCGCGCATCGCGGTGAAGGCCTCGTGACCGGGGGTATCGAGGAAGGTGACGGTGCGGCCATCGGGGAGCGAGACATGGTACGCGCCGATGTGCTGCGTGATCCCACCGGCCTCGCCCGCGACGACGTTCGCCTTCCGGATGTAGTCGAGGAGCGAGGTCTTGCCATGGTCGACGTGGCCCATGATGGTGACCACCGGCGGCCGTGACTGCAGGTCGCCCTCGGTGTCCTTCTCCTCCACCTCGGGGGCGGCGGCGTACTCCTCCTCGCGCTTGGCCTCGAACCCGAACTCGCTCGCGATGAGTTCGATCTGGTCGAAGTCGAGCCGCTGGTTGATGGTGACCATCAACCCGAGGTGCTTGAAGGCGAACGAGACGATCTGGGTCGCGGGCACCTTCAGGATGTCGGCGAGCTCGGAGAC
>CAIVJV010000205.1 GCA_903906325.1 uncultured Gemmatimonadota bacterium | reverse complement strand
CCACCGATAGCGATTCCCCGTCGGCGCCTGGATCGCCTTCCACTCGGCGTCGCCACCGAAGACGTCGGCGTACTCCTTCTCGAACTGTTCCCGCTTCACCGCGCGCAGCACCGTGTCCTCCACCTCCTGCGTGGTCGGCCAGATGTTGCGCAGGAAGACCGGGCCCTTGGCTCCGATGCCGATCGGCTCCTGGTCGAAGTCGATGTCGGCGCGGCCGGCGAGGGCGTACGCCACCACGAGCGGGGGCGAGGCGAGGTAGTTGAAGCGCGTCTGCGGGTTCACGCGCCCCTCGAAGTTGCGGTTGCCCGAGAGCACCGCCGCGACGGTGAGCTTCCCGTCATCGATCGCCTGGCTGATCGACTCGGGGAGCGGCCCCGAGTTCCCGATGCAGGTGGTGCAGCCATAGCCGACGATCTGAAAGCCGAGGGCGTCGAGCGCGGGCTGCACCCCCGCCTTGTCGAAGTAGTCGCGGACGACCTTCGAACCCGGCGCGAGCGAGGTCTTCACCCAGGGCTTGCTGGTGAGCCCCGCGGCGACCGCCTTCTGCGCGAGGAGCCCCGCCGCGAGCATCACGCTCGGGTTCGAGGTGTTGGTGCAGCTGGTGATCGCGGCGATCACCACCGCGCCATCGCGGAGTTCGAACTCGCGCCCGCGATGCGTGGTCGTCACCGCCGCCGGCGCGAGATCCACCGCGGTGGCCGTACCGCCCGACTTCGCCGCCGCAGCCTGCGCGACGCGCTCCTTCTCGGCCTTGAAGGCGTCGGCGTACGTCGTCTTCATCTGGGTGAGCGCGATCCGGTCCTGCGGCCGCTTCGGCCCCGCGAGCGAGGGGACGACGGTCGAGAGGTCGAGCGCGAGCGTCTCGGTGAAGACGGGGTCCGGGGTCTCCGCGGTGCGGAAGAGCCCCTGCGCCTTGGTATACGCCTCGACGAGCCTCACCTGGTGCTCACTGCGCCCGGAGAGGCGCAGATACTTGAGCGTCTCCTCGTCCACGGGGAAGAACCCCATCGTCGCCCCGTACTCCGGCGCCATGTTCGCGATCGTCGCGCGATCGGCGAGGGCGAGCCCATCGAGCCCCGGGCCGAAGTACTCGACGAACTTCCCGACGACCTTCTTCTTGCGCAGCATCTCGGTGCAGGTGAGCACGAGGTCGGTCGCGGTCGCGCCCAGCGGGAGCTTCCCCGTGAGCTTGAAGCCGACGACCTCAGGGATGAGCATCGAGACCGGCTGCCCCAGCATCGCCGCCTCGGCCTCGATCCCCCCGACACCCCAGCCGAGGACGCCGAGGCCGTTGATCATCGTGGTGTGCGAGTCGGTGCCGACGAGGGAGTCGCAGTAGACCGTCAGCGTGCCGTCCTCGTCGCCGACGAAGGCGACCTGCGCGAGGTACTCGAGATTCACCTGGTGGCAGATCCCCGTGCCCGGCGGGACCACGCGGAAGTTGCGGAGCGCGCTCCCGCCCCAGCGGAGGAACTGATAGCGCTCCCCGTTCCGCTCGTACTCGAGCTGGGTGTTGAGGAGCATCGCCGCCTCGGTGCCGTACTCGTCGACCTGCACCGAGTGGTCGATCACGAGGTCGACGGGCTGGAGCGGGTTGATCCGCGCGGGATCCCCGCCGAGCGTCGCGATCGCGTCGCGCATGGCCGCGAGGTCCACCACGCAGGGGACGCCGGTGAAGTCCTGCAGGAGCACGCGCGCGGTGCGGAAGGCGATCTCCTGGTCGACGGGCTTGGTGACGTCCCACCGGGCGAGCGCCTCGATGTCGGCGCGCTTCACGAAGCCGCCGTCCTCGTTGCGGAGCAGGTTCTCGAGGAGGATGCGCAGGGAGAAGGGGAGGCGCGCGACGGTGTTCCCGGGGAGGGTGCTCAGCGCGCCGAGCCGATAGTAGCGGTAGGACCGGCCGTCGACGGCGAGGGTGTCGCGGCTCGCGAAGGAGTTGTGGGAGGACATGGGGGAGGAATTTAGCGAGGCGATCGTGGGTGTCGGGGAATCCTGACGGCGCGGTCAGGTGATCGCTGGTTGGGTCCCGGCGCCGGGACCGGTAGATTCCATCGGATGCGATTCCCTCTCGCGCTCGGGCTCTCGGTGGTGGTGGTCACCGCGAGCACCGGACGAGCGCAGACGGTGACCCCTGGGGTCACCACCCTCGCCGATGCGGTCCGGCTCGCCACCACCATCGGCCCTGCCGCACAGACCGCCGTGGGCCGACGGCACGAGCTGGTCGGGCGTGCGCGCACCGACGCCCAGCGCCCGAACCCGCTCGTCGAGCTCCGTCGCGAGAACGAGGGCGCGCCGATCCCGTACGACGACTTCGCGCAGGTGACCCTCCCCCTCAGCCTCACGGGCCGCCGCGGGGCGCTCCAGTCCGCCCTGGTGGCGACACGGACCCAGGCGACCGCCGACTCCCTCGAGACGTTGCGGGCCGCGGGCTTCGCCGCGGCCCGCGCCTGGTGGATGGCCTGGGCGAGCGCGAGCGAGGCGCGGATCGCCGTGGCGCAGGCCGCGCTCTACGATCAGCTGGCGGCGCTCGATTCGGTGCGCGCGCGGGAGGGGGAGCTGGCGGAGGCCACCGCCCTCCGGATGCGGCTGGAGGCGCAGCGGTCACGACACCAGGCGGCCCAGACGCAGGCCGCCGCGGCGCAGGCGCGGGCGCACCTCGCCGCCCTGATCGGGGAGTCGGATCCCCGGCGCCTCACCCTCGCCGAGGGCATCGCCCCGCTCACCCCGCTGCCGGCGGTCGACTCCGCGCTCGCCCTCGCGGCCGCCACGCGACTCGACCTGGCGATGGCGCGGGCCGCGGTCGCCATCGCCGAGGGCCGGCGCAGCGCCGAACGGCGGGCCGTGCTCCCCGATGTCGCGCTCGTCGGGGGCTACAAGGGGACGGCGGGGTTCGAGACGAGCCTCTTCGGCCTGACGCTCACCGCGCCGCTCCTCAATACGAATGCGGGGAACCGCGAGCGGACGGCCGGGGAATGGTTGCGCGCCGAGGCGGAGCGCCGGGCGATGGAGCTCCGCGTCAGCACCGAGGTCCATGCCGCCCTCGAGGCGGCCCGCGCCATCGATGCCGGCACGCGGGACTTCGACGCCCGATTCGTCGAACGGGCCGACCTCGTCGCCGCAGCCGCGCAGGCCGCGTATCAGGAAGGCGCGGCCTCGCTGGTGGAGCTCGTCGATGCCTTCCGCGCCGCCGCGGAGGCCCGGACCGCGCAGGTGCGCGGCACCCTGGACCGCGCCCTCGCGCGCCTTGACCTCCGACGTGCCATCGGCGCGTCCGCTCTGGAGACCCCGTGATGTCGCTCGCCCGTCGTTGGTCCGTCCTCGCCGCGCTCGCGGTGCTGTCCACCGCCTGCGGGTCGGCGCCGGAGGCCACGTCCTCCTCCGAGGTCGTGGCGGATACCGCGCTCCTGAGCGCGGAGGCCGTGGCGATCGCGCAGTTCGGGCTCGTCCCCGTCGAGATGTCCCCCTGGCGGGACGCCTGGCACGTGCCCGCCCACATCGCCCTCGACCCGGCCACCACCCAGCCGATGGGGAGCATCGTCGAGGGACGGGTCCTCGCGGTGCGCGTCTTCCCCGGGGATCGGGTGAAGGCCGGGCAGATCCTTGCTGAGATCCACTCGCATGAGGTGATGGACGCGCGCGAGGGGCTCGTCGCGGCCCGCGCCGCCGCGACCTCGGCGGACTCCACCGCGACCGTGGCCTCTGCGGCGGCGGGTCGCGCGGACCGACTCCTCGCCGCGCGAGCGATCTCGTCGGCGGAGGCGGAGCGGGCGCGCGCGGCCCGCGTCGCCGCCGTCGCCGCCCGTGAGAGCGCGCACGCCGCCCTCGAGCGGGCCACCGCGCTCATCGAGCATCTGATCGGACCCGCCACCCCCGCCGGCGTCGACGAACATGCGGCCCTCATCCGCGCCCCCTTCGACGGCCTGATCACCGGGCGCACGGCGCAGCCGGGCCAGGTGGTCCTCGTCGGTCAGCCGCTCGTCACCATCGCCCGCGAAGGTCGCCTCGGCGTCCTCCTCCATCTCCCCGAGGAGGCGGTCGCGAGCGTCGCGATCGGGGTGCCGGTCCGGCTCAGCGTGCCGGCGTATCCCAATCGCACCTTCACCGCGCGGGTACAGCGCGTCGCGCCGGTGGTCGATTCGCTCAGCCGGAGTCTCCAGGTCTGGGCGGCGATCGATGGGGAGGGGCAATCACTCCTCCGCGCGGAGATGACCAGCGACGCCCAGTTGCTCGGCGGGCGAGGGGATCGGACCCTCACCGTCCCCGCCGCCGCCCTGCAGATCATGGAGGGCGATACCGTCGTGGTCCGTGCCTCGACGGTGGGAGATGGGCTCCTCCTCGAGGCGCGTCCCGTCCGCGCGGGGCGCCGCACCTCGGAGCAGGTGGAGATCCTCAGCGGCGTCGGGATCGGGGATACCGTCCTCGCGACCGGGGCGGCGCTCGGGAAGGCGGAGATCCTCAAGCGGCGGGCCGGTGGCGAGGGAGGCCACGACCATTGAGGCGGCTGATCGCCTTCGCGCTCACCCAGCGCGTCTTCGTCATCGGCGGGGTCCTCTCCCTCGTCGCGGCGGGGCTCTTCTCGCTGACGCACATCCCCTTCGACGCCTTCCCCGATCTCACGGGGACGCGGGTCGAGGTGATCACGTCGGTCCCGGGGATGCCCCCCGAGGATGTGGAGCGCCTCGTCACCTATCCGATCGAGTCGTCGCTGATGGGGTTACAGGGCGCCGAAGGGGTGCGCTCCGTCTCCAAGCAGGGGCTCTCGCTGATCATGGTGTCGTTCCCCGACCAGGTCGACGTCTACTTCGCCCGCACGCTGGTGGGGCAACGCCTCGCCGATGCCAAGGGGGCGCTCCCCGCGGGCGTCGAGCCCGGGCTCGGCCCCGTCTCCACCCCGATGGGGGAGCTCTTTCAGTACACGGTCACGAGCGACTCGATGTCGCTCGCCCAGCTCAAGACGCTCCACGACTACACCATCCGGCCGCGCCTGCGCACGGTCCCCGGGGTCTCCGAGGTGAACTCCTGGGGCGGCTTCATCGAGCAGGTCCATGTGGAGGTCGATGCCTCGAAGCTCGCCGTCCGCGATCTCACGCTGGATGACGTGCACGCCGCGCTCGAGGCGAACAACCGGACCTTCGGCGGGGCCTATGTGGAGACGGCGGGGGAGCGGTTCACCCTCCGCGGGATGGGTCGCGCCGAATCGCTCGCCGAGATCGAGCGGATGGTCATCGCGCAGCGGGGCGGGGCGCCGGTGCTCGTGCGCGATGTCGCGCGGGTCACGATGGGGGCGCTCCCGCGCTACGGCGCCGTCACGCAGGATGGAAAAGGCGAGGTCGTCACCGGGATGGTGCTCAAGCTCAAGGGCGCCGACTCTCGCCGGGTGATCAAGGGGGTGCGCGAACGCCTCGACGAGGTCCGCGCTGGGCTCCCGGCCCATGTGCGCGTCACCCCTTTCTACGACCAGACGGAGCTCGTCGGTCGCACGACCAAGACGATCGCGAAGAACCTTATCGAAGGGGGGCTCCTCGTCATCGCGGTCCTCTTCCTCTTCCTCGGGAACGTCCGCGCCTCCCTGATCGTCGCCTCGGTCATCCCGCTCTCGATGCTCATCGCCTTCGGCGGGATGTACCTCTTCGGCTACTCCGCGAACCTGATGAGCCTCGGGGCGCTCGACTTCGGGCTCATCGTCGATGCCTCGGTGGTGATGGTGGAGAACTTCATCCGCCGGCTCGAAGAGGGACGGGAGGGGAATCGTGATCGCCTCTTCCTCGACGCCGCCGTGGAGGTGGGGCGTCCGATCCTGTTCGGGATCGCGATCATCGTCGCGGTCTATATCCCGATCTTCGCGCTCGACGGGATGGAAGGGCGGATGTTCAAGCCGATGGCGTTCACGGTGGTCACCGCGGTGCTCGGCTCGCTCCTCCTCGCCCTGACCTATGTGCCGACGGTCTCGCATCTCCTGCTCCATCATGCGCGTCAGACGCCCAACACCGTCTTCGATCGGGTGAAGACGGCCTACGGCCGCGGCCTCGCATGGGTCTTCGCCCACAGCCGCCCCGTGGTCGGGGGGGCGACGCTCCTCTTCGTGATCGCCGCCGGCTCCTTCGCTTGGCTCGGCACCGAGTTCATGCCGAAGCTCGATGAGGGGAACATCCTCATCACCACGCGACGCCTGCCGAGCGTCTCCCTCGACGAGGCCACGCGCCTCTCGGCCGTCGTCGAGCGGCGCCTCGCGAAGTTCCCCGAGGTCGTCACCATCGTGACCAAGGAAGGGCGCCCCGATCTCGCGACCGAAGCGATGGGGCTCTTCGAAGGGGACACCTACGTCATCCTCAAGCCGCAGGACGAATGGGTCACGGCGACCGACCGTGAGGGGCTCGTCGCCGCCTTCGATACCGCGCTCGCGGGGATCCCCGGCTTCGAGATGGCCTTCACGCAGCCCCTCGCCATGCGGCTCGACGAAGCCGAGAGCGGGATCCGCACCGATCTCGGGGTGAAGGTGATCGGGCCCGACCGTGAGGTGAACGAGGCCCTCGGCGAGCGGATCCGCGGAATCATCGCGACCGTGCCCGGTGCCGCGGACGTCTCCGTCGAGATCGCGGACGGGAGTGGGCAGTATCGCATCGAGATCGATCGCGGCGCGCTCGCCCGCTTCGGGCTCTCCGTCGCCGATGTCGAGGCCGCGCTCGATCATGCGACGGGGCGGCGCGTCGCCACCGAGCTCGTCGATGGTCCGCGCCGCATCGGGGTCGCCGTGCGCCTCGCGCAGGTCGAGTGGGGCGATCTCGAGGCGCTGCGCCGGATCACCGTCCGCACCGCGACCGGGGGGCTCGTCCCCCTTGGATCGCTCGCCCGCTTCAGCACCGTGATGGGCCCGGAGCTCATCGCGCATGAGGATGCGCAGCGGCGCACCCTCGTGATGTCGAACGTCCGCGGCCGCGACCTCGGGAGCTTCGTCGAGGAGGTGCGCGCCAAGGTCGCCGCGCAGCTGACCCTCCCCCCCGGGGTCTTCCTCGAGTGGGGCGGGCAGTACGAGAACCAGCAGCGCGCCCTCGGCCGCCTCGTCCTCGTGGTCCCCGCGGCGCTCCTCCTGATCTATCTCCTCCTCTTCCTCTCGTTCGACTCGGTCACGCAAGCGGGGCTCGTCCTGCTCAACGTCCCCTTCGCCCTCGTCGGCGGCGTGGCGGCGCTCTGGCTCCGCGACCTGAACCTCAACCTCTCCGCGAGCATCGGCTTCATCGCGCTCTTCGGGATCGCGGTGCTCAACGGCGTGGTGCTGGTCGAGCACCTGAATCATCTGCGGGAGGCGGGGCGCGACCTCGACACCGCGGTCCGTGAGGGGGCGATGGACCGCCTCCGTCCCGTCCTCATGACCGCCCTCGTCGCGAGCCTCGGCTTCGTCCCGATGGCCCTCTCCACCAGTGCGGGCGCCGAGGTGCAGCGCCCCCTCGCGAGCGTGGTCATCGGAGGGCTCGTCACCTCGACCATCCTCACCCTCTTCGTCCTCCCCCTCGCCTACCGCGCCCTGACCCGCTGGGAGGAGGGGCGCGCCGCCACCGATAGATTGGTGGTATGACCGATCCCCTCCTTCGCTTCCGCGAGACCTTCCCGATCCTCGCGCGGCGCACCTACCTCGTCTCCCACTCCCTGGGGGCGATGCCGAAGACGGTCCCCGCCCAGCTCGCGCGCTACGCCGAGCTCTGGGATGCATGGGGGGTCCAGGCCTGGGCGAAGGAGTGGTGGACGACCCCGCTGACCATGGGCGATGTGGTCGCCCCCCTCCTCGGCGCGGCCCCACATGAGGTGGCGATGGCCCCGACCGTCACCCTCGCGCAGGCCGCGATCCTCTCGGCGATGGACTTCCGCTCGGGCCGCGACACCGTCGTCATGACCGCGCTCGACTTCCCGAGCGTCCGCTACGCCATCGAGGCGCTCGCCCCCAAGTTGGGCGCGCGCGTCGTCGTGGTCCCGAGTGCCGACGGGATCACACTCGACCAGGACGCCCTCCACGCGGCGATCGACGAGCGCACCGCGCTCGTCGCGGTCTCGCACGTGGCGTTCCGGTCGGCGTTCATCCTCGATGCCCAGCGGCTGACCGCGCATGCGCACGCCATGGGCGCGGTCGTCTCGTTCGACGCGTATCACTCCGTCGGGGTGATCCCCGTCGATGTGCATGCGATCGGGGCCGACTTCCTCACCGGCGGTGTGCTCAAGTGGTGCTGCGGGGGGCCAGGTGGCTGCTTCATCTACGCCTCGCCGAGTGCGAGCGAGCGCTTCGCGCCGGCCCTCACGGGGTGGCAGGCCCATGCGCGTCCCTTCGGCTTCGAGGACACGATGACCTACGCCGGCGGGATCCAGCGCTGGCTCGGCGGCACCCCGGTGGTCCCCGCGCTCTACGCGAATCGCGAGGGGCCGCGCCTCCTCGCCGAGGCGGGGATGGCGAACATCCGCGCCAAGAGCATGCGACAGACCGCGCGGTTGATCGCGCTGGCGGATGCGCGCGGGTACCCGGTGCGAGCGCCTCGCGATCCCGAGCGGCGCGGGGGCACGGTGGCGGTCGATGTCCCCAACGCCGCCGAGGTCGCGCAGGAGCTCTTGGCGCGCGAGGTCGTGATCGACTTCCGGCCGGGCGCGGGGATTCGGATCGCCCCGCACTTCTACACCACCGACGACGAGGTGGAGCGGGTGATCCACGAGATCGACGACATCCTCGCGACCGGGGCGTGGCAGCGCTTCGCGGGGTCGCGCCCGACGGTGACGTGATCCGATTCGGTGCGGAGGTCGCTGCCGCCCGCGACGCCGGCACCCCGATCGTCGCGCTGGAGAGCTCGGTCCTCGCGCAGGGGCTCCCGATCCCGGCGAATCGCGAGGCCGAGCGGCGGATCTGCGCCGCGGTCCGCGCCGGTGGGGCGGTGCCGGCGATCACCGCGGTGGTGCGTGGCCACCCGACCGTCGGGCTCGCGGGGGACGATCTCGCCCGCTTCCTCGCGCGTGATGGGGTGACCAAGGTGGCGTCGCGCGACCTCGCGCCGGCGATGGCGCAGGGCCGCGATGGCGCGACCACCGTCGCCGCCTCCCTCACCCTCGCCGCCGCGGCGGGGCTCGAGGTCTTCGCCACCGGCGGGATCGGCGGCGTCCATCGTGAGCCCGCCTTTGACGAATCCGCCGACCTCCTCGAGCTCGCGCGCACACCGGTCATCACCGTCTGCGCCGGCGCGAAGTCGATCCTCGATCTCCCCGCCACCCTCGAGCGGCTCGACACGTACGGCGTGACGGTGCTGGGCTATCGGACGGAGGAGTTCCCGGGGTTCTTCACCGCACAGACGGGCCTCCGTGTGCCGGCGCGGGTCGACTCCCCGGCGGCGATCGCCGCGATCTTCCGCGCGTCCCGCGCCCTCGGGCGGCGGAGCGCGCTCCTCGTCGTGCAGCCGCCGCCCGCGGACGCGGCGCTCGACGCCGCTCTCGTCGAGCACGCCGTCGCGCAGGCGCTCCACGAGGCGCGCACCGCTGGGGTCCAGGGGGCCGCCGTGACCCCCTTCCTCCTCGCCGCGGTCGAGCGGGCCACCGGGGGGCGGTCCCTCACGGCGAATCTCGCCCTGCTCGAGGCCAACGCGGGCCTCGCGGCGGCGATCGCCGTCGCGCTCGCGGAGACCGGTCCCTCCGGGGTATGATTCCACAACCCCTGCGCCGGAGGCGATTCCCCCGATGCCTACGCCGTTCCTGAGCTCCGAAGAGTACGACGAGCGCGCGCACCAGCTCTACAACGAGGGGAACTACGAGGAGGCCCTCGCCACGCTCCGTGAAGGGCTCGGACTCTACCCCACCTCCGTCGAGTTGCATGTCGGGGTGGGCTACGCGCGGCTCGCGCGCGACGAGTTCGCCTGGGCGCGGAAGGCCTTCGAGGAGGCGCTGGTCCTCGATCCCGAGCACGAGGATGCGCTCGCCGGCCTCGGCGAGACCCTGTTGCGCTTCGGCCAGACCCCGCAGGCGCTGAAGGCGTTCAACCGGATCCTCGAGCTCGGCTACTCCGATGACATCGAGCTGATGCTCCAGGTGGGGCGCACCCTCTTCCGTGACGGGCTCATCGCGGAGGCCAAGACGTTCTTCGAGATCGCCATCCGCCAGGTCCCCGACCATGCCGAGGCGATCGCCATGGTGGGCTACGCCGATCACCGCCTGGGGGAGGACGCGGCGGCGATCGAGACGCTGAAGCGCGCGCTGCAGATCGACCCCGAGCACACCGAGGCGCGCATCTACCTGGCGAACCTGCACTACGATCGCGAGGAGTTCGAGGCGGCCCTCTTCCAGTTCGAGCGCACCAAGCCGGAGGATCACTGGGACGAGCTCGGGATCTGGCGCCTCTTGGAGCTCAAGAAGTCGCACCTCCGGCTCGCCGACGGGGACCCCACGCTGCGCATCTGGGAGGAGCGGCTCGCCGAGCTGGCGCCGTCCACCGATCCGCTCGACGAGATGCTCGCGGAGATCGAGTCGCGCGCCTCGGAGCGCGCGGAGGAGGAGGCGCGGCAGCAGCTCGAGCTCTTCGGGGCGATGCTCGCCGAGGCCGCCGAGGCCAAGCGTGCGCCGGAGCGCCATGAGGTCGTCGCGCGCGATGGCCGCCAGTTCGAGGGGAGCTGGGAGGAGATTGTCGCCGCCATGCGCGATGCGACCATCGGGGGCGCCCACCGCTCGGTCGAGGAATTCATGCAGGGCGAGGCCCGCCGCGGGTTCGCCCTCACCGGGGTCCTCATCCCCACGCGCGACGCGGAGAGCTTCCTCCGCGCGAGCGCCGACGCCGGCCTGCTGCGCATCCTCCGCTGAGCCCGCTCGACGCCATCCTCCCCCCGAGCGCCGTCCGCCGCGTCCGCCTCGGGAACGGCCTCCGCGTCCTCGTCCGTCAGGATCGCACCGCGCCCATCGTCGCGATCGTCACCTGGGTGAAGGCGGGGTACTTCGACGAGACCGACGACGAGGTCGGGATCGCCCACGTGCTCGAGCACATGTACTTCAAGGGCACGCCGACGCGCGGCGTGGGCGCGATCGCCCGAGAGACCAAGGCCGCCGGTGGCTATCTCAACGCCGGCACGATCTACGACCACACGCACTACTACACCGTCCTCCCCTCGGCGGGGCTCGCCGCGGGCCTCGCGGTGCAGGCCGATGCCTATGCCAACAGCGTCCTCGACCCGGAGGAACTCGTGCGGGAGCTCGAGGTCATCATCGAGGAGACCAAACGGAAGGCCGACACCCCCGCCGCCCTCGCGGTGGAGACCCTCTTCGAGGTGCTGCACGATCGGCACCGCATCCGGCGGTGGCGCATGGGCCGCGAGACGGGGCTGCGGGCGCTGACCCGCGACCGGCTCCACGCCTTCTACCGGCGCTTCTATCGCCCGTCGAACACCGTGCTCGCCATCGTCGGGGACGTCGATCCGGACGAGGCCCTCGCCCTCGTCACCACGCACTACGGGCCGCTCCCCGATGCGCCGGTGGGACGGTCCCTGAGTCCGCCGGAGGAGGGCCCGCCCGGATTCCGCTGTCACGAGTGGGAAGGGGACCTCGCCCAGACCGAACTCCTCCTCGGATGGCGCACGCCCCCGCTCGACCACCCGGACACGCCGGCCCTCGACGTCCTCGCCACCATCCTCGGGGTCGGCCGCGCCTCGCGCCTCGCGCGCGCGGTGCGCGATCGCCGGCTCGCCTCGAGCATCACCGCGTACGACTACACCCCCACCGAGCTCGGGGTCTTCGTCATCCATGCGGGGACGCGCCCGGAGACGATGCGCGAGGCCGCCGGGGCGATCTGGGATCAGGTGCGACGCGTGCGCGCCGGGGAGATCACCGCGGCGGAGGTCGATCGCGCGCGGGCGCTCATCGAGGCGCAGGCGCTCCGCCGATTCGAATCACCCGAGGGCCAGGCCAACTTCCTCGGCGCGTGGGAGCTCCTCGGCGATTGGCGGCGGGGTGTCGCGCATCATGATGCCCTGCTTCGTGTCGATACGGCGCACCTCACCGCCGTCGCCCAGCGCTGGCTCGATCCCGATCGCGCCACCGTGCTCGCCTATCGTCCCCGCGGGACCGCGCCGCTCGGGGCGGACCGCGCGGCCGTCCGCGCGATGCTCGAGGCCGCGCACCCGGCGCCGATCGACCCGATGGGGACCCCCCTCGGCATGCCCGCGATCGTCGGGGCGGGGGCGCGGCTCGAACGCGTCGTCGATGCGATCCATTGCTTCCGCACCGCGCAGGACGTGCCGATCCTCGTACGGCGCCGACCCGGGGCCGCCCTGGCGCACCTGGGGGTCGTCATCCCTGGGGGCGTGGTCGACGAGCGCCCCGACGCGTCGGGCCTCACGACCCTCATGACCCGCACCGCGCTGCGGGGCACCGCGCGTCGGTCGGCCGCGCGCATCGCCGAGGAGGGCGAGCGGATCGGTGGCGCGCCGGCGGTCGGGGTGGGGAGCGAGGCGTTCGAGTGGACGATGGGCGTCCCGTCGCGGGCCTTCGCCGAGGCCACGGAGCTCCTCGCCGACGTGGTGCTCGCGCCTACCTACCCCACCGAGGGCCTCGAGGCGGAACGGGCCGTCGCGCTCGCGGCGCTGGGGACGCTGCGGGACGACATGTATCGGCAACCGCTGCGACTCGCGAGCGAGGCCGCATGGGCCGGTCATCCGTACGGCCGGTCCCCGCTCGGGGACGAGGCGGTGATCCGAGGGGCCACCGCGGAGGGGGTGGCGGCGTGGCACGCCGCGCGCGTGACCGAATCGGCGGCGGTCCTCGTCGTGGTCGGGGACCTCGATCCGCAGGAGGCCGCTGACCTGCTCGCTCGGCGCTTCGGCGCCCTGCGCGCCGCACCGGCCCCCAGCCTCGCGCCGCCCCGCTG
>CAIVJV010000204.1 GCA_903906325.1 uncultured Gemmatimonadota bacterium | reverse complement strand
CGCGAGCGCCTTGACCAGCCCCCCCGCGGTGATCCCCCGCCCCCCGAGATCGGCGGTGCCGACCACGACGTGCCCCTGCGTCTCATCCTCGAAGGTCCCGAGGAGGAGTCCGATGCCACTGCCGAGGGCGGCCCGCACCGTATCCCCGAGGGCCTGGAGCTCCTTCATGGTCGGGACGGTGAGCGTCTTGGTCAGGAGCTTCGCCGCCCCGACCGTCTCGACGCCAGCGAGGAGATCGCCGCCGCCAGCCCCACCGCCGGCGAGCGCCTCCTCGACGCGCCGCTCGAGCTTCTTCCGCTCGGCGAGGAGGTCATCGACCTTCTTGGTGAGGGCGTCGCCGGCGAGGGTGTTCACCTTGAGGCGCGACGCGACGGCGGAGAGGGCGGCCTCGCGCTCACGCAGCAGCGCATGCGCCCGTCGGCCGGTCACCGCCTCGATGCGTCGTACGCCGGCCGCGACGCCACTCTCGCTCACGATGCGCAGCGCACCGATCTGTCCGGTGTTGCGCACATGGGTCCCGCCGCAGAGTTCCGTACTCAGGCCGGGGATCTCGACCACGCGGACCACGTCCCCGTACTTCTCCCCGAAGAGGGCCATCGCCCCGGCGGCGATCGCCTCCTGGTAGGCGCGTTCGCTGATCCGGACGTCGACATTCGCCCAGACCCCCGCATTGACCATCTGCTCGATGGTCTCGAGCTGCTCGCGCGTCACCGGACCATGGTGGGTGAAGTCGAAGCGGAGCCGATCGGGCGCGACGAGCGAGCCCGCCTGATGCACATGGTCACCGAGCACCGTGCGCAGCGCGGCGTGGAGCAGATGCGTCGCCGTGTGATTGCGCTCGGTGTCGCGGCGGCGGTCGGCGGGGACGCGGGCGTGCGCCCGCGCGAAGCGTACCGTCCCCGTGGCCTGCCCGATGACGGCGACCTGCCCATCGACCTTGCGCACATCGGCGACCTCGAGCCGCCACCCGTCCCCGGCCACCTCGCCGCCATCGGCGACCTGGCCACCCGACTCCGCATAGAACGGGGACTCGGCGAGGATCAGGGCGACCCGTCCATCCTCCATCGTCCGCATCGCGACGACCTCGGTCTCGCTCTCCGTCCGATCGTATCCGACGAAGCGGCCGCGCAGAGCCTCCGGGCCCGTCCGCCACTGGGCCTGGTCGGCGAGATCATCGATCGCGACACCGAGCTGGCGCGTCTTGCGCTCCTCTTGGCTCTGGCGGCGCTGGGCATCGAGCGCGGCCTCGAATCCCGCGAGATCCACCACATAGCCGCGCTCACGCGCCATCAACTCCGTGAGGTCGACCGGGAAGCCGAAGGTGTCGTAGAGCTTGAAGACGTCCTCGCCACTGATCGTCCCGCGGATCGCGGTGGAGCCCTGCGTGGATCCCAGCGGGGCGAGCTGCTCGAAGCGAGACATCCCGCCATCCACCGTCGCGAGGAAGCGCTCCTCCTCGGCGCGCGTCGTCTCGAGGATATGGCTCCGTCGGCTCGCGATCTCGGGAAACTGCGCCCCCATCATCTCGATCACCCGCTCCACGACCCGCACGAGCGTCGGCTCGCGCCGACCGAGCAACCAGGCGTGCCGCACCGCGCGCCGGAGGATCCGCCGGAGGACGTAGCCGCGCCCCTCGTTGCTCGGGAAGACCCCATCCGCCAAGAGGAAGGTGACTGCCCGCGCATGATCGGCGAGGACGCGATAGCTCGCCGAATCCTCGCGATGATAGGCGTACGGGGTGCCGGTGACCTCGGCGACCCGATCGAGCAGCGGGGTGAAGAGGTCGGTGTGATAGTTGTTCGCGACCCCCTGCATCACCGCCGCGATCCGCTCGAGCCCGGCTCCCGTGTCGACGCTCGGCTTGGGCAACGGCACCAGGGTGCCATCCGTCTGCCGGTCGTATTGCATGAAGACCAGGTTCCAGATCTCGAGGAATCGGCCCGCCTCGGCCCCCTCGACGAAGGCGTCGAGGGAGAGGTCGGCGAGATCGGTGCGCGTCCACTCCCCGGTGGCGTCCTTAGGGAAGGCGAAGTCCGTGGTCAGGTGCGCGAGGTCGACGTAGATCTCGCTGCAGGGCCCGCAGGGCCCGGTGTCGGCCATCTGCCAGAAGTTGTCGCGCTCACCCAATCCGTAGATCCGCGTGGGTGGGACGCCCGCGACCTCCTGCCAGAGCTGCCGCGCCTCGTCGTCCTCGTGGTAGACGGTGACGCGCAGATGCTCCTTGGGGAGCTTGAGCTCCTCGGTGATGAACGCCCAGGCGAAGCGGATCGCCTCGCGCTTGAAGTAGTCCCCAAACGAGAAGTTGCCGAGCATCTCGAAGAAGG
>CAIVJV010000203.1 GCA_903906325.1 uncultured Gemmatimonadota bacterium | reverse complement strand
CGCCATCAACGCCACCGCGGGATCGGACGGATGCACGGCGTGGCAGGTCCCCGTCGAGAAGATCGCGTGATAGATATGTTCGCCCTCCACGGCGGCGCATGCGGTCCCTCCGTGCTTGAAGCACGAGATGCCCGAGCGGAAATACCAGCACCGTTGCCGCTGCGCGAGGTTCCCGCCGAGGGTCCCCATCGCGCGGAGCGCGGGACTCCCCACCGCCGCACAGGCGGCGCGCAGCGCTGGGAAGGCGGCGAGCTCTGGCGCCTCCGCGAGGGTGGTGACGCGCACCCCGGCGCCGATCCGCACCCCGCCATCGGACTGCACCGTGATCGTCGCGAGCTCCGGGAGCCGCTCGAGTTCCACCACGCGAGCGGGCGCCGCATGCCCCTCCTCGATCCCCGCGAGCAGGTCGCTCCCCCCGCCGATCGGAAGGCTCCCGGGTTCGGCGAGCGCCGCGAGGGCGTCGTCGAGCGAGGAGGGGCGGTGATACGAGAACCCGGTCATATTCCTTGCCTATGCGAATCGTGTGGCGAGCGGTCATGATGACGAGCCTCGCGGTGGGCGCCATCGGCGCCGTGCCGCGTCTCGCCCGCGCGCAGGTCACCCCCGACAGCATCCGACCCTTCCTCGTCTTCCGGCCTGTGGACGAAAGGTGGTTCGTCGCGGCGAATCGCGGCAAGCGGATGCTCCTCGATATCGGACGGGTCGATCTCGAGGTCCGGAAGGATTCCGCCGTGGCCGCCGCGTACCGTACCGCCGTGTTGGAGCGCGCCCCCGTCCCGGTGGGGAGCACCTTCCATCTGCGCGCGCCCTGGGGCCCCGAGCGGGTGACGGCAGCGAGCGTCGATACCTGGAACGGCCGGATCGTGCTCGTCCTCCAGGGCTCCCCGACCATGGACAGTCTCGCCGCCCGCACCGCGACCGTCATCGCCTCGGCGGAAACCCCGGCCGAGGCCTCGGGCCAGGGCGCGGTGACCGCCGCGACCTGCGCGCGCGAGCCGCTGACCCCCGGCGAGCAGCAGCGCGTGAAGGTCGTCAGCGATTCGCTGGTGAAGGTCCTCCGGGCGGCGGGACTCCCGCCCTATCCCCGCCTCGCGAGCCGGGTCACGAGTGCATCGTCAGCGGTCACCGGCTGCTTCGACCGCGCGCGGATCGCCCTCGCGGTCAGTCTCCGCACCCCCACCCTCGAGTGGGTGCGGCAACGGCTCGTCCTGATCGATGCCGCGGGTGCGGTACGCGCGGTCCCAGTCGAGGACTTCCGCCTCACGGTGCACGATCTCCTGCACGCGCTCGACGCCGATGGCGATGGGTTCGACGACCTCGCCGCCATCGGGCGCGGGGAACGGGCTGGGGCGACCTCGATCCTCCGCTACGACCGCCCCGCGCGGACGTTCAGGCGGCTCGCCTCCGGGTTCGCGTGGGAGGATCGCTGAGCGGGGGACCCCGCCGAACGATCACGGCTGGGCTGTCGTCCGCTCTGGCGCCAGCGTGAAGACGATGTAATCCCCGATCTTCCGCTGCGGCTTCCCATTCGCCGTATCGAGATCCGCGACCGGGATGAAGCTCACGACCGCGACCTTCGCCTTCGGGCTACGACGCTTGGCCCGATCCACGGTGCCGAGCCGGAAATCGGAGTGGAAGGCACCATTGGCGTGGATGACCATCGCGCCCTTGGCATGCGCCGCCGCGACGGACTCCCCCATCGTCTCGTCCTTCACGCACTGCGCCTCATAGGTGCGCCAGACCATCGTGGCCGCTTGCTCCGGGGTCATCGGCGTGCCGTGGCCGCTCATATCCCCCATCACGCCGCGGAAGCGCTCCCAATAGGCGTCACGCGGGCAATCGAGCTGCTCTGCCACGAATCCCCGCTCGGCGGCCGGGAGCGAATCGATGGCGACGAGCCCGCGTCGCGCCACCTGTGAGGCGTAGCGTCGCGGGATGTTTCCCGCGATGACCGGCCACTGGTTGGCCCGAGCGAACTCGACCATGGGGCGATAGTCGGTCGGGTAGTTGGGCCAGGGGCGGGAGGCCGCGAGGAACTGCGCCTCGGTGAGCGAGCCGGCGAGATAGGCGTCGAGGGACCCCTGCACATCGCGCTCGAACATCTCGAGGGCGAGGGCGATCGGCCCGGAGCGGCGCCGAGCGATCCCTTCGAGGACCGCCGTCTGGAGCTGGTGGGTGCGGGGGTCGTTGTGCTGCTCACCCAGGAAGACGAGATCCTGCGTGGCGAGTTTGGCGACCATCACCTCGAAGTCCACGAACCGCTTGCCCTTGGTGTCATAGACGCGGTGGAAGGGATAGGACTGGGCGCTCGCCTGGCCAGTGAAAAACGCAATAAGAAGAATTTTTAAGAT
>CAIVJV010000202.1 GCA_903906325.1 uncultured Gemmatimonadota bacterium | reverse complement strand
GGCGCTCCGCGGGTTCAAGCCGGTGGTCGAGATCCAGTTCTTCGACTACATCTGGCCCGCCTACATGCAACTGCGCGATGAGCTCGCGACGATGCGGTGGCGTTCGAACAATCACTTCGCCGCGCCGGTCGTGGTGCGCACGACGTACGGCGGCTACATCCGCGGGGCGATCTATCACTCGCAGACCGGGGCCTCGCTCTTCACGCACTGCCCGGGGCTCCGCGTCGTCTGCCCGAGCACCGCGCTCGATGCCAACGGGCTCCTCCGCACCGCGATCCGCTCCGAGGACCCGGTGATCTTCCTCGAGCACAAGCATCTCTACCGCCAGACCTACAACAAGGCCGCCTATCCCGGCCCGAACTTCATGATCCCCTTCGGCAAGGCGAGGATCGTGAAGGAAGGGTCGGATGTGACGGTGGTGACCTACGGCGCGACGGTGCAACGCGCGCTCGTGGCCGCCAAGCAGATCGAGGAGGAGCGTGGTCTCACGGTCGAGGTGATCGACCTCCGCACCCTCTCACCCTGGGATCAGGAGACGGTGTACGCCTCGGCCAAGAAGACGGGGCGCGTGATCGTGGCCTATGAGGATTCGATCTCGTGGGGCTACGGCGCGGAGATCGCGGCGCGCATCGCCGACGACTGCTTCGCCTGGCTCGATGCCCCGGTCAAGCGGGTGGCGAGCACGGACACCTTCGTGGGATACGCGCCGAGCCTGGAGGATGAGATCCTCCCGCAGGTGGCGGACTTCGTCAGGGCGTACGAGGAGGTGGCGGGGTACTGACCGCCCCGCCGAGGGCCGTCGGATCCACGACGGCCCCATGCGCATCGATCACCTCGGCGGTCGCAGGCGCGCGCTTCCGCAGCTCGGCACTCGACCCGATCGCCACCACACGCCCCCCATCGAGCAGGGCCGCATCGGCCCACGGCCGACGCGGATCACCGGTGGCGATCCGCGCATTCACGATCAGCCGGAGCGAGGACACCGGTGGGTCCGGACGCCGGGTGCGGACCTACCCGCGCCGCTCCAACGCATCGCGGACATCGAGCAGCACCTCGAGATACAACTGCTCACGCCGATACGCGAAGTCGAGCGACACCTTCTGCGCCGCATCGTCCGACTCGGCCGCCCGCTGGAACGCCTCGCGGTAGAGCTCCTCGAGGTTGGACAGGATGCGCTCACGGGAACGGGACATCGAGATCTTCTCCAAAGCGGCAAGGGTCAGACGCGGCGGATCGAAGTCGTCCGACGCGGGTGGGGCGGACGCGGCGGCCTTGGCCGGCGCCTCGAGGAGGAACTTCTTGGCGGCGCCAAGGAGCTCGCGACGCGCATCGAAGGGGGAGGACAATCGCTCAGCCTACTGCCAGAGGACGGGTCGCCCCGCCGCGTACCACGCATCCACGTGCGGCGCCGCCAGGGCCTCGATCCGCGCCCGCTTGATTTTCATCGTCGGCGTCAGCGTCTCCGACTCGATCGACCAGGGTTCGGCCGCCACCACGAACATCTGCAGGCGCTCGTACTCGGAGACATGGCGATTCACCACCGCCAACCAATCGGTGAGGGTCCGCTCGAGCTCGGCGCGGACCGCCGGGTCCCGCATCTGTGGGCGCAGGTGCTCCGCGAGCACCACCATCGCGTAGGCCGACGGCTGCCCGACGCCACTCACACACGAGAGTTCGATCGCCTCGTGCTCGTTGATGAAGTTCTCGATCGGCGCCGGGGCCACATACTTGCCCTTGGCCGTCTTGAAGAGCTCCTTGACGCGCCCGGTGATGCGAAGGAGCCCGTCAGGGCGCCGCTCGCCGCGGTCGCCGGTGCGGAAGTAGCCGTCCGAGGTGAACGACTCGGAGGTGAGCTCGGGGAGCTTGTAGTAGCCGACCATGCACCCGGGTGACTTGATGAGCACCTCCCCCTCCTCGCTGATCCGGACCGAGACGTCCGGATACGGCACGCCGACGTAGCCCGGGAGCTTGTGCGTCTCCGTGGAGAGGTGGCTGTACGCGAAATCCTCGCTCATCGCGTACCCCTCGAGGAGGTTGAGGCCGAGCCGGCGATACCAGGCGATGAGGTCCGCGGGGATCGGCGCCGAGCCAGAGCCCGCGAGCCGGACCTGATCGAGCCCGAGCCCCGTGAGGACCTTCTTCCCCACCAGCGTGTTGAGGAGCGGGATGCGGAGGAGGCGATCGAGCTTCTGCGCCGGCATCTTCGCGAAGACGCCCTGCTGGAACTTGAGCCAGAGGCGGGGCACCGAGATGAAGATCGTGGGGCGTGCCCGCTGGATGTCCGCGACGAAGGTATCGAGCGCCTCGGCGAAGAAGATGTGCCCACCCGCCACGAAGGAGGCACACTCGATGTACGCGCGCTCGAAGACGTGGGCGAGGGGGAGGTAGGAGAGGGCGCGATCCTCCGGGGAGAAGTCGATCCCCCGCACGATCCCTTCCGCCGCGGCGGTGATATGCCCGAAGTCGTGCATCACCCCCTTCGGGGTGCCGGTCGATCCACTCGTGTACAGGAGGAGGGCGAGATCATCGGCCGCCCGGCCCGGTTGCCCGCCGAGCGGCGCCACCGTCGCGATGACCGTATCCCACGCCGAGCCGATCGTCTGGGGCGCGAGCGGGAAGCTGAGCCGGTGGAGCCGATCCGGGATCCCTTGGAGCTGCGCCTCCCATCCGGCATCGAGCTTCCCGATGAAGATCGCCTTCGCCTCGCTATGCTCCAGGATGTAGGCGATGGTGTCCGCCTTCTCCGTCGGGAAGATCGCGACGGTGGTATAGCCCCCCATCCAGATGGCCAGTTCCGCCATGAAGAAGTGGGCGCAGTTCTTGGAGAGCATCGCCACACGGTCGCCGGGCTGGAGACCGAGGCTCCGCAGGTGGGCCGCCATCCGCCGGGCCTCGTCGACGACCTGGCGCCAGGTGTAGTCGATGGTCCGGCCGCCCCCGACCGGCTGGGTCAGATAGACGCGGTCGGCGCGGGTCGATTCCTTCTCGTAGACGTAGTCGAGGATGAGCTTCTGCGTGGCCATGCCAGGACCTCCGGAGGGGGATTCGGCAGAGTATAGGGCGTGGGAAGGCTCGGGGGGAGGCGGGAGGGGCTGGGAGCTAGAGGCTGAAGGCTGAAGGCTCAAGGCTCAAGGCGAAAAGCTGAAAGCTGAAAGCTGGACGGCGATAGGTCTCACTTTATGCCTCGAGCCTTCAGCCTTCAGCTTTTCGCCTCTCATGGCACACCGTTTGCACCTCTGAGGTATCATCCTCAGGAGCCCCCGGCCAAAGTGGCGGAGGCCCGCTGACACCTGCCCCATTCTTTGTGGAGTCCACGATGAACAACCTGAAGGTCTTCTTGCTCATGGCCGGTCTCACGGCGCTCTTCGCGTCGGTCGGCGGTGCGCTCGGGGGTCAATCGGGGATGGTCATGGCGCTGGTCCTCGCGGCCGGCATGAACGTCTTCATGTACTGGAACTCGGCCTCGATGGTCCTGCGGTCGTACCGCGCGCAGATCATCGACCGGTCGCAGGCCCCGGAGCTCTACGACATGGTGGATCGCCTGCGGCAGCGCGCCGGCCTCCCGATGCCGACCGTCGCCGTGGCACCGCACGAGCAGCCCAATGCCTTCGCGACCGGGCGGAACCCCGAGCACGCGGTGGTCTGCGTGACCGAGGGGCTCATGCACCTCGTCGACCGCGAGGAGCTCGAGGGGGTCATCGCCCACGAGCTCGCGCACATCAAGAACCGCGACATGCTCCTCCAGACGATCACCGCGACCTTCGCCGGGGCGATCTCCACGCTCGCGAACATCGCGCAGTGGGGACTCCTGTTCGGCGGCGGCCGCTCCAACGATGACGAGCGCGGGCACCCGGCCGCGGCGCTGGTCGGGATCATCGTCGCCCCGATGGCGGCGATGCTGATCCAGTTCGCGATCAGCCGCCAGCGCGAATACAAGGCCGATGCGGTGGGGGCGGAGATCGCGGGCCGTCCGCACGGGCTCGCGAACGCCCTGCGGAAGCTCGACGCGTATTCCAAGCGGATCCCGATGCAGGTCTCGCCCGCCGTCGCCCCGCTCGCGATGGTCAATCCGCTCGCCGGCATGCGTGGGGGGCTCTCGTCCCTCTTCTCGACGCACCCCGCGACCGAGGAGCGCGTCGCGCGCCTCCTGGGGCGCTGATCGCCGCCTGATCAGAGGCGGTGGAACACTGCCTCGGTCACCTCCCGCCCATCCCGCAGGTGCTCCACGACGATCCGCTCGAGGAGCGCCGGCGTGACGTGCGCATACCAGACGCCCTCGGGATAGACCACGACGATCGGGCCCCCGGCGCAGACGCCGAGGCAGGGGACCTCGCTGCGCTTCACGCGCGCGGGGCCGAAGAGGAGCCCCTCGCGGTGCAGGAGGCGCGCCAGCTGCGCGTAGAGCGCACGCCCCGCCCGATCGCTGGAGCAATACCCGCCCGTGCAGACGACGATGTGCCGCCGGTAGGGATCCATCACCGGCGGCATCTCCTCCGGTCGCATCAGGCCGCCGGATCCTTCGGCTTCTTGTGGTCCCCGGCGTGCGCGGGGCGATACCGATGCGCCTCGACCGGGGTCCCGCCGATCAGATGCTCGGCGCAGATCGTCTCCGCCGCGGCGCGATCGACCCCAGCGTACCAGACATTCTCCGGATAGACGACCACCATCGGGCCATACCCGCACTGCCCCATGCACCCCGACTGATTGATGCGGACCTCCTGCGCGAGGCCGGCGTCCTTGATCGCCCCTTTGAGGTAGTCGAAGGTCGCGGCAGACTCCTGTGAGCCACAGGTCTTGCCACCGGTGCAGACGAAGACATGCCGCGTGTACTGAGACATCGGGGATCAGGGGTCAGGTGGGAGGGGTCAGGCTACCGGGACTACATTAATCGAATGCCGACGCCGGATGACTTCTTCGCGATCGATATCCGAGTGGGAACGGTCGTCGCAGCCGCCCCGTTCCCAGAGGCCCGGAAGCCAGCGATCCAACTCACGATCGACTTCGGCCCCGAGCTCGGGGTGCGACACTCCAGCGCCCAGATCACCACGCACTACACCCCCGAGACCCTCGTGGGGCGGCAAGTGGTCGCCGTGACCAACATCGGCACCCGCAAGATCGCCGGATTCACGAGTGAGGTCCTCGTCCTCGGCGCGATGCCCGGCCCCACCGAAGTCGTCCTCCTGCATCCCGACCACCCCGTCCCCAACGGAACCCGCATCGGATGACCCCACTCGCCCGCTCGCTCAGCGCCGCCCTCGCAGCCCTCATCACCCTCGCCGGCCTGACGCCCCTCGCCGCGCAGGGGCGAACCCCGCTCTATCTGGTCAATGCCAACGTCGTCGATGGGGTCTCGGGGAATGTCGTCCGTGACGCGACGATCGTGATCGAGGGGACGCGCATCACCCGCATCGCCCCGCGGCTCGCCCCGCCCCGCGGCGCTGGTGTGCGGGTGATCGACCTCGCCGGCCGGTGGGTCGCGCCCGGACTCATCGATGCCCACACCCACATCGCGACCCTCGCGAATGCCAAGCGCGCCCTCTTCTCCGGGGTCACCACCATCCGCTCGGCGAGCGTCCCCGCCTACCAGGATGTGGCGATGCGCGACCAGGCGCGGGCCGGCCAGATCCTCGCCCCCGACGTCCTCGCGGCCGGGGTCTTCGTCACGCCGAACCTCGGCGAGACCGTCCTCGCGGATCGGCGCCTCGGCGCCCTCGCCGGCGGGGTGACCACCCCGGAGCAGCTCCGAGCGCTCGTCCGCGTCAACCTCGACCGCGGGGTCGATTGGATCAAGACGCGGGGCACCGAACGCGCCGGCCTCCCCGACACCGACCCGCGGAAGCAGGTCTATGATGAGGCAGAACTCCGCGCGATCGTCGAGGAGGCGGCGACGAAGGGGATCCCCGTGATGGCGCATGCCCACGGCGATGAGGGCGCCTACGCCGCCGTCGCCGCCGGGGCGAGGAGCATCGAGCATGGGACCTTTCTCTCGGACTCCACCCTGCGTCTCATGAAGCAGAAGGGGGCGTGGTTCGTCCCCACCCTCTCCACCGTCGTCGATCTCTCGCGGCCCGGTGGGGACTATGACGACCCGGTGCTCGCGCTCCGCGGCGAGTCTATGCTCCCGCGGCTCGAGCAGACGATCCGCCGTGCGCACACCCTCGGCGTGCGCATCGCCGCGGGCGCCGACACGGACTACGGGGCGGAGAGCCTCACACGGATCTCCCATGAGGTGATGCGCTTCCGGGCATTGGGGCTCTCGCCGGTCGAGGCCTTGGCGACGGCGACGAGCGGGGCCGCTGACCTACTCGGGATCGGCGCACGCACGGGCCGCATCGCCGAGGGGTATGAGGCTGACCTGATCGTCCTCGAGGCCAACCCGCTGGAAGACGCCGGCGTCTTACAGGATGTGCTCATCGTGATCACCGATGGGCGCGTCGTCTTGAACCGCACGCCCTTCGGGCGGCAGGGGGCCCGATGAGTGGCAAGGTGAGTGAGGTGACCGTGCGGTGGGATGGAGCGCACCGCTTCGATGGCGGTCGACCTGGGAGCGCCGCGACGATCCGACTCGACGCCTCCGGCGAGACGGGGCCAAGCCCGGTCGATGCCCTACTCTGTGCCCTCGCGGGGTGCACCGGGGTCGATATCGTCGACATCCTCGAGAAGCGGCGGACCCCGGTCACGTCACTCGATATCGCGATGACGGGGCAGCGGGCTGATGCCACGCCCGCGCGCCTCACCGCCATCGAACTTCGCTATCGGATTGGCGGCGCGGGGATCGAGCGCACCCACGCCGAACGCGCGATCGAACTCGCGGTGACCAAGTACTGCTCGGTGCGGGATTCGCTCGACCCGGCGATGAGGATCACCTGGACGCTCGAACTCGTCTGATCCGCTAGCGTCGGATCTCTCGGAGCAGGTGGGCGGCCTCCGGGAGGATCAACCGGTCGAGCGCGAGCCCGACGGCCGCCTTCGATCCCGGGAGCGAGATGAGGAGCTTCCCTCGCGCGCTCCCCGCGGTGGCGCGCGAGAGCATCGCCGCCGTCCCGACCTGCTCCTGATAGCCGAGGAGCCGGAAGAGCTCGCCGAACCCCGGGATCTCCTTCTCGAGGAGCGGGCGCACCGCCTCGATCGTGCGGTCCCGGGACCCCAATCCGGTCCCGCCGGTGATCACGATCAGATCGAGGTCATCACGGCCCAGCCAATCGGTCACGAGCGTACGCACCCGCGCCTCGTCATTCGGGAGGAGCACCCGGTCCCGGACCTCGTGCCCCGCCGCGAGCAACCCATCCCGCAACACCACGCCCGACTCGTCGGTCGCGAGGGTCCGGGAGTCGGTGACGGTCAGGACCGCCGCCCGGAGGACGGCGAAGCGCTGCGCATCGGCGCGATGGGCGGCGGTGCCCTCGGGGAGCTGGCTCATGCAGGGAATATCGTCCCGCTTGCCTTGCCGCACCACGCACCGGAGCTTTCGGGCATGCAGATCTCCCACCTGCGCGAGGACTACCGCCGCGCCAGCCTCGATGTCACCGACGTCGCCGCCGACCCGCTCACCCAGTTCCGCGACTGGTTCCAGCAGGCCCAGCAGGCCGAGGTGATCGAGCCGAATGCGATGGCGCTCGCGACGAGCGATGCGGAGGG
>CAIVJV010000201.1 GCA_903906325.1 uncultured Gemmatimonadota bacterium | reverse complement strand
GAGCAGCGTCTGGATGTTGAGGTTGCGGGTGTTGTCGCCTGCCACGTCGAGGATGCCGCTGTTGCTGAAGCCGTACACGCTCTCCGGATGCCGGAGGACGAGGTTGTCGTTGGTGTACGTGTCCAAGCCGATGTTCGACTTGATCGACCCCCACGAGAACGGCGTCAGGACGAGGCCGAGGTTCGCGATGAGGCGGGTGTTGTCCGAGCTCACCCGGTTCTTCAGGACGTTGAAGTAGGGATTGTCGGTCTCCGCCGATCCGGTCGAGGCGGCGGTGATGCGCCGCCGCGTCCCTGCCGGCGTCAGATAATCCTTCGCATCGTCCGTCTGCGGCCAGAGCAGGAGCCCGATGAGCGGCCCGTTGTCGCCCTTATACGACTGCTCGTTCGACGCGAAGGTGTACTGCATCGAGAGATCGGTCTTGAGCCACCGCGTCACCTGGGCCTGCGTCGCCCCGGTGAGGTTGATGCGCTTGTAGAGCGAGTTCGGGATCACGCCACGCTGATCGTCGGCGGCCACCGCGACGCGGTAGTTCACGCGATTGTCCTGCGCCCCGCCGCTGAACGAGAGCGCATGCCGCTGCGTCATCGCCGGCTGGAAGAAGCCCGAGACGTTGTCGTAGAACGTCGTCGTGTCGGCGTAGGGCGCCCCGAAGTACTGGAAGGAGCCCAGGAGCCCTGACGCATCGGTCGAGGTGGGGCCATAGACCCGCTGGATCGCCGGCCGCGCCCGCACGCTCTCGATGCGGAAGTTGTTGCTGTACTCGAGGCCGCCGGTCCCCGCCGAGCCGCGCTTGGTCGTGATCACGATCGCACCGTTCGCCGCGTCGATGCCGTAGAGCGCCGAGGCCTCGGGGCCCTTGAGCACCACCAGGGTCTCGATGTCCTCCGGGTTCATATCGGCCGCCCGGTTGGTGAAATCGAGGCGGCGATTGCTGAACGCCGTGGTCGAGCCCGGGGCATCCGAGGCGAGGACGCCCGTATTCAGCGTCTTGTTGTCGATCGGCAGCCCGTCGACGATGATCAGCGGCTGGTTGCTCGAGCTGATCGAGCTGACGCCGCGGATCGTGATCGAGCTCGAGGCCCCCGGGACGCCCGACGAGCTCGTCACCTCCACCCCCGCCACGCGCCCCTGCAGCGAGTTGATGAAGTTCTGACGCGTCGTCTGTGCGATCTCCGGGCCCTGGACCGCCTGCTGCGAATACCCGAGACTGCGCTGCTGCGCCGTCTGGCCGAGCGCCGTGATGACCACCTCGTCGAGGTTCGTCGCCACGCGGCGCAACACGAGGTCGATCCGGGACTCCGCCCCGACCGTCCGCTCCTGCGGCGCATGCCCGATCAGACGGTACTGGAGCACGTCGCCGACCCGGGCACGGATGCTGTAGGCCCCCTCCCGATCGGACTGGACGCCGGTGGTGGAGCCTTTGATGAGGACGGTCACGGCTTGCAGGGGAGTCCCCTGCTCACTGGTCACCTTGCCGGTGACCACCTTCTCCTGCGCCAGGAGTGGCGCGGCGAAGAGCAGCATGCCCATCATCACCGCGAGGAATCGTCTCTGCATGAGAGCTGTTCCGGGGTAGAGGGTGATCGCACTCTCACGGAGGTGAGAGAACCGGGCTACGTTACCGCCCATGGTGAGGCATGTCAAACACTATGGAGGTGTCCTGACACTTCTTGTCGGGATTCCGCTGACGGCACAGCGGCCATTAACGGTCGATACCATCGCACCGGGCATCACGTATCAGCACCTCTCCCGGCCCACCGGCCCCTGGGACATCCATCTCGTGCGGGTCGATCGCGCTCAGGGGCCGTGGACGCTCACCGTCCGCCACGCCTTCGATTCCCTGCGTGGCCGCGAGACCACCTCGGCGATGGCTGCCCGCCTCGCGGCGCAGCGCGAGGTTCCCGTGGCCCTCAACGCCGACTTCTTCGATCTCCGGACCGGCGAGGTCACCAACAACCAGGTGATCGAGGGCGAGGTCTGGAAGGGGATCGTCGGGTTCGATGTGCCGAGGCAGGGACGCCGCATCCAACGCGGGCAATTCGCCATCGACGCCGATGGGACGCCGATCATCGCGGGGCTCGCCTACGAGGGGCGGCTCCGCCTCGGTCGGCAGACCTTCGTGCTCGATGCGGTGAACGTGCGCCCGACGCAGCCCTCGGCCCTCGTGCGGTTCGATGCGCGATGGGGCGGTGCACCGGTGGATGACTCCACGCGGCGCGTCACGGGGGACACCACGATCCGTGGTGTGCGACTCGTCGCCTACGGTGCCCCGGCACGGGCGCGACTCGATTCGATCGCACGCGCCGCGCGGCGGCGCTGGTGGGGTGGGGCGCCACGGCTCCGGGTCACGCAGCGGTTCGTCACCCCAGCGCGCGCGCTCACCCCCCGTGCCGTCGTCGGGGGCTGGCCCATCCTCCTTCGCGACAGTGTGAGCCTCGCCGCGCACGCCGACTCCCTCGAGCGGACCGCGCCGTCCTTCTCCGCCGCTCGGCACCCCCGCAGCGCCATCGGTACCTCGGCGGGTGGCCGTATCCTCTGGCTCATCGCCGTCGACGGGCGCCAGACGGCGAGTGTTGGGATGACCCTCACGGAACTCGCCGATCTCATGCGCGAGCTCGGGATCACCGAAGGGCTCAACCTCGACGGGGGCGGCTCGACTGCCCTCTGGGTCGGGGGACACGTGCGCAATCGCCCCAGCGATCCCACCGGCGAGCGGCCCGTCGGGAATGCGGTTATGATCGTGCGCGAAGGGTCGCCCGCCGCGGCCCCCCGCGCCGGACGACGTCCCTGATGACCACGCCCCCCCGCCTTCGATCTCTCGATGTCTTTCGCGGCCTCACCGTCGCGGGGATGCTCCTCGTCAACAACCCGGGGAGTTGGGGGAACATCTACCCCCCGCTCGCGCATGCGAGCTGGCATGGGTGGACCCCCACCGATCTCATCTTCCCCTTCTTCCTCTTCATCGTCGGCGTCACCACGCACCTCTCGCGGGAGGCGCGCCGGGCGCGCGGTGACAGCGAATCGGCGCTCCGCGGTCAAGCGATCAAGCGCGGCGCGATCATCATCCTCTGTGGATGGGCCCTCGCCGCCTTCCCCTTCTATCCCCTCGAGCGAATCACCGGGCTTCGCATCCCTGGGGTGCTCCCGCGCATCGGCGTGGTGTACATCTGCGCCGCACTGCTCACCCAGCGCACGACGCTCAAGCAGCAGGTCGTCACCCTCGCGGCGCTCCTGTACGGCTATTGGTTCGCGATGACCCTGCTTCCCGTGCCTGGGCAGGGGGGGCCAGGGATCCTCTTCCTCGATGCCCCGTCACAGACCCTTGCCGCGTGGATCGATCGCGCGCTGCTCGACGGGCATCTCTGGCGCCAGTCGAAGACCTGGGACCCGGAAGGCGTGCTTTCCACCGTCCCCGCGATCGGCACCGCGATCCTCGGCACCTTCGCGGGGCGCTGGATCGCGAGCGATCGACCGCTCAGCGACCGGCTCAATGGGCTCTTCGCCGTCGGGGCGCTCTGCGCGATGGCTGGCGCGATGTGGGGGTGGTCCTTCCCGATCAATAAATCGCTCTGGACCTCGAGCTATGTACTCCTCACCGCCGGCCTCGCGGCGATGGCGATCGCCACGATCACCTGGCTCGGGGACGGTCCGCTGATGACGCGCCTCTCGACCCCGTTCCTCGCCTTCGGCGTGAATCCCCTGCTCGCCTTCCTGGGCTCCGGCCTCATGGCCAAGACCCTGGGCTCCCTCTGGAAGGTCGAGGTCGAGGGGAAGATGGTCGCCGTACAATCGATCGTGTACAAGAGCCTCTTCGTCCCGTATCTCACACCGAAGAATGCCTCGCTCGCCTTCGCGCTCACCTTCGTGCTGGTCTGGTGGGCGATCCTCGAGCCGCTGCGGCGGCGAGGGATCATCCTCAAGGTCTGAGGCGGTCGGCGCGTCCGTTCAGCGCGGGATCGTCCCCAAGAACTCTCGAACCGGTGCGAGACTCGCCACCGGATCCTCCTCGTGCGGCACATGGCCCAGCGTGGGGAAGCGGACCACACGGCACCCCGGGATGTCCCGCGCGAACCGCGCCGCATTCGACGGCGGGATCAGTCGATCGAGCTCCCCCCAGAGGATCAGCGTGGGCGCACGGATCGTCGCGATCTGGAGCGTGTCGAGTCCACCGCCGCGATTCGTGGAGCCCCCACCCCCGGTCCGCGGCCGCTGCGTGAACGCGCGGCGATTTCCCTCGCGCAACGTGAGTTCGTAATAGCGATCCACTAATTCCGGCGTCACCTTCGACGGGTCGCCATATACGTTCCGCACACTGCTCTCGATCACGCGCCGCGGCAGGACCTGCGAGGCCACATACCGCATCCCGGGGAGCGCCGCGACCTTGAACCCCACCGGCACCGAGGTCGCCTGCGACGGATACCCCGCGGGGTCCACGAGGATGAGCCCTGCCACCCGTGTCGGCGATCGCACGGCGAGCTGCCAGGCGTAGAGTCCACCGAGGGAGTTCCCCGCGACGATCACCCGCGGAGCCCCGAGGGTGTCGAGCAAGCGCTCGATCACCCCGAGCGTCCGCGCGAGTGAACTCGCCCCGTCCTGGAACGGCCCGGTGAGCCCGAAGCCGGGGAGGTCGAGGCGGATCACCCGGCGCTCATCGTGGAGCGCCGCCGTCCATCCCTCCCAGGTGTGCAGACTGGCCGCCGACCCATGGAGCAGCAGGAGCGGCTGCGGATCGTCTCGCGGTCCCTCGTCGCGGTAGTGGACCGCGGCCCCATCGAGCGTGATGAACCGCGAGGGGGCGGGGGCCCAGCGCGGCTTCAATGATTCCACCGAGCGATCGGGGGCCCAGACCGAGGCCACGGCGAGCCCCGTGAGGGCGAGGACCACGGCGAGGATCGTCTGTCCGGAGCGCATCCCGAAAGTCTAGCGCGTCGCCCCCTCTGGGCGACATGGGAGCCCGCCGCCGGCCGCGTGCCACGCCCGCGCCCGCCGCGACGAGAGCCCCTCGCTCCGCCAATCCCCGCTCGACTCGGTGAGACGCTTGGTCCAGTGCGCCGAGAGCGCGGTCGAGAGCGCCGCACAGGTCGGGGTGGGGAGCTGCCCCGCCTCGGCGACCAGCACCGCGAGCGCGTCGCCGGAGAGCGCCGCGTGGTAGGGCACGTCGAACGCCTTGCCCTGCTCGGCGCGAGCGAGATTCGTGCGCACCACGATCGCCTCGGGGTTCGCGATGTTGAGCAGCGCCACCCACCCGATCGTCACGCCGAGCATCCGCGGCGCGAAGCGCGCCGACTGCCCACGCGGGAAGGTGGTGAGGATCACCAGCAGCGCCGCGGCGACGAGCACCATGATGGCGATGGCGAGCACGCGGTCCTCCGTGAGTCCGAACTCCCCGATGTAGAGCCGCATCCGCGCCACCGCCGAGAGGAGGAGCGCGGCGACCTCCCCCACGAGCACCCCGCCGAGGATCCCGAAGCGCCGCCGCTCGCCCTCGTCATCGGCGAGGAGCCAGTCGGCGGCCACCAGCGTCGCCACCACCACGCCGGCCGCCGCCACCATCTCGAAGAAGCCACGCCGCGCGTACTCCGCGGGCGTGAGCCCGACCGTCGCGAGCAGATGCTCGGCCCCACCGAAGAGCGCCTGCGCCTGCGTGGTCAGATAGAGCGCCAGGAGCACGATCAAACCGACGAGCCCCACGCTCACGGTGAGGAAGGGGAGCCCCGGGGAGCGGATCTCCGGGACGATCGTCGGCACGCGATCGCGCGTCGCATGGCGGAGCCACCCCAGCGCGAGCCATGCAACGAACGCCGTCGTGAG